>NZ_JBJJLO010000161.1:0-11422 GCF_046230915.1 Pseudomonas sp. KCJK8993 | reverse complement strand
GACATTAAACTCGCCGTCAACACTTATTTTCATAAATCTGTCACATCAATCAAAAAAGCCCATGAATGCCAAGACCGGTCCTCTCGGGCCGGCCTCGGACAGCATCCTGCTTAAAGGCTAGGGAAAGCGAATTGAGAAGCCTCATGGCTGGCCCGCTGCGGCCAGCGCTGGGTAATGGCCTTGCGGCGAGTGTAGAAACGCACACCATCGGGGCCATAAGCATGCAAGTCGCCGAACAGCGAACGCTTCCAGCCACCAAAGCTGTGGTAGGCCACTGGCACCGGCAGCGGTACGTTGACCCCCACCATGCCCACTTCGATCTCGTCGCAGAACAAGCGTGCAGCCTCACCATCCCGGGTAAAGATGCAGGTGCCATTGCCATACTCATGATCGTTGATCAGTTGCATGGCCTCTTCCAGGCTGTTGACCCGCACGATGCACAACACCGGCCCGAAGATCTCTTCTTTATAGATACGCATCTGCGGAGTCACGCGATCGAACAGGCAGCCACCCAGGAAGAAGCCCTCTTCGTGACCCGCCACGCTCAAGCCACGGCCATCCACCACCAGCTGTGCGCCGGCAGCCACACCGTCCTCTACATAACCGCTGACCTTGTCCTTTGCCTGGGCGGTGACCAGTGGCCCCATGTCCAGGCCGCAGGAAGTACCGGCACCGATCTTCAGCGCCTTGATCTGCGGCACCAGCTTGGCCACCAGGGCATCAGCCACCTGGTCTCCCACGCACACCGCAACCGAAATCGCCATGCAACGCTCGCCGCAGGAACCATAGGCCGCGCCCATCAGCGCACTGACGGCGTTATCCAGGTCGGCATCCGGCATCAGCACCGCGTGGTTCTTCGCCCCGCCCAGCGCCTGGACGCGCTTGCCGCGCTTGGTGCCCTCGGCATAGATGTATTCGGCGATCGGCGTCGAGCCGACAAAACTCAGGGCCTTGACCTCCGGAGCCTCGATCAGCGCATCCACCGCGGTCTTGTCGCCATGCACCACATTCAGCACGCCCTTGGGCAGCCCGGCCTCATGCAGCAGTTGGGCGATCAACAGCGTGGAGCTGGGATCACGCTCGGAAGGCTTGAGGATGAAGCAGTTACCACAGGCAATCGCCAGCGGGTACATCCACAACGGCACCATGGCCGGGAAGTTGAATGGCGTGATACCCGCCACGACCCCCAGCGGCTGGAAGTCGGACCAGGCATCGATGTTCGGCCCGACGTTACGACTGAACTCGCCCTTGAGGATTTCCGGCGCCGCACAGGCGTACTCGACATTCTCGATACCGCGCTTGAGCTCACCAACGGCATCCTCCAGGGTCTTGCCATGTTCTTCGCTGATCAGCTGGGCGATACGCGCTTCGTTCTGCTCCAGCAATTGCTTGAAGCGGAACATCACCTGGGCACGCTTGGCTGCCGGTGTATTGCGCCAGGCCGGAAATGCCGACTTGGCGGAATCGATGGCCTGCTGGATGGTCTCACGGCTGGCCAACGGCACTTTATGGATCGCCTGGCCAGTGGACGGGTTGAAGACATCGCTGCTGCGACCGCTATCACTTACCAACTCACCATGGATCAGGTGGGAAATCAGGCTCATGCGCAAACTCCTGGAAAGAGGAAAGGCACAGGCGCGAACCACTTCGCGCCTGCTGCTATATAAGAAGGATCGGATCAGTCGAGCTTGTTCAGCACTTCGCCAACTGCATCGAACAAGCGGTCGAGATCCTGGGGCTTGCTGTTGAAGGTCGGGCCGAACTGCAGGGTGTCGCCGCCGAAGCGTACGTAGAACCCAGCTTTCCATAGGGCCATGCCCGCCTCGAATGGACGCACGATCGCGTCGCCATCGCGAGGCGCGATCTGGATCGCCCCCGCCAGGCCGAAGTTACGGATGTCGATCACGTTCTTCGCGCCCTTGATACCGTGCAAGGCCTTCTCGAAGTGCGGCGCGACCTCGGCCACGCTCTGCACCAGGTTTTCCTTCTGCAGCAGATCCAGGGCCGCCAAGCCAGCCGCACAGGCCACCGGGTGCGCCGAATAGGTGTAGCCGTGGGGGAATTCCACCGCGTACTCGGGAGTCGCCTGGTTCATGAAGGTCTGGTAGATCTCGGAACTGGCGATCACCGCGCCCATGGGGATCGCGCCGTTGGTGACCTGCTTGGCCACGCACATCAGGTCCGGCGTCACGCCGAAGCTGTCGGCGCCGAACATCGCGCCAGTACGACCAAAGCCAGTGATCACTTCATCGAACACCAACAAGATGCTGTGCTGGTCGCAGATCTCCCGCAGGCGCTTGAGGTAGCCCTGTGGCGGCACCAGTACCCCAGCGGAACCGGCCAACGGCTCGACGAACACCGCGGCGATGTTGGAAGCGTCATGCAATTCGATCAGTTTCAGCAACTCGTCGGCCAAGGCGATACCGCCCTGCTCCGGCATGCCGCGAGAAAATGCGTTGCTGGCCAGCAAGGTATGCGGCAGGTGGTCGACATCCGCCATGGCCTGGCCGAACAGCTTGCGGTTGCCATTGACCCCACCCAGGCTGGTGCCGGCGATGTTCACGCCGTGATAACCACGGGCCCGGCCAATCATCTTGGTCTTGGTCGGCTGGCCTTTCAGGCGCCAGTAGGCACGCACCATCTTCACCGCGGTATCTGCGCATTCGGAACCGGAGTCGGTGAAGAACACATGGTTCAGGTTGCCCGGGGTCAGGGCGGTGATTCTCTCCGCCAGCTGGAACGACAGTGGGTGGCCGTACTGGAAGCCCGGCGAGTAATCCAGGGTTCCCAACTGCTTGCTCACCGCCTCCTGGATCTCCTTGCGCGAGTGGCCGGCGCCACAGGTCCACAGGCCGGACAGCGAGTCATAGACCTTGCGCCCCTTGTCATCCACCAGCCAGCTGCCCTCGGCGCCAACGATCAGGCGCGGGTCGCGCTGGAAGTTGCGGTTGGCGGTATAGGGCATCCAGTGGGCGTCGAGCTTGAGCTGACTGGCCAGGGACTGGTGGGCGTTTTCCGGCATGTTCATGGCAAAACCTCGCAAGGCAATGAAGCGGCGTAGGAATGATGCAGCGTTGTTGCGGCTAACTTGCCACGGCTATAAAGTCGATGAAATTCAACTTTAATAACCTTCAGTCAGCCGCCTACTAAACTATGAGCCTTCATAGAGCCGACCCACTGGCGCAAGTCAGCGACTTCGACATCCGCCTCTTGCGCATCTTTCGCAGCGTGGTGGAATGCGGCGGTTTTTCCGCCGCCGAGACGGTGCTCGGCATCGGCCGCTCGGCCATCAGCCAGCAGATGAGCGACCTGGAGCAAAGGCTCGGCCTGCGCCTGTGCCAACGTGGGCGCGCCGGGTTCTCCCTGACCGAGGAAGGCCGCGAGGTCTACCAGTCGACCCTGCAACTGCTCAGCGCCCTGGAAAGCTTTCGTACCGAGGTCAACGGCCTGCACCGCCATTTGCGCGGCGAGCTGATCATCGGACTCACCGATAACCTGGTGACCCTGCCCCACATGCGCATCACCCACGCCCTGGCGCAATTGAAGGAACGCGGCCCGGACGTGCAGATCCAGATCCGCATGATCGCCCCCAGCGAGGTCGAGCAAGGGGTGCTCGATGGCCGCCTGCACGTCGGCGTGGTGCCCCAGGCCAGCGCCCTGTCCGGCCTGGAATACCAACCCTTGTACGACGAACGTTCGCTGCTGTACTGCGCGGTCGGCCACCCATTGTTCTATGTGGATGACAAGCAACTGGACGATCAGCGCCTCAACGCCCAGGAAGCCATTGCTCCGACCTTCCGCCTGCCGGCCGAGATCCAGGCCCGCTACCAGGCGCTGAACTGCACCGCCAGCGCCTCCGACCGCGAGGGCATGGCCTTCCTGATCCTCACCGGGCGCTACATCGGCTACCTGCCGGATCACTACGCCAGTCTGTGGGTACAGCAGGGCCGGCTACGGGCGCTCAAGCCCAGGTCAAGGTTCTACGACCTGAACCTGTCGACCGTCACCCGCAAGGGCCGGCGTCCGCACCTGGTACTGGAAAGCTTCCTGGAAAGCCTGGCGGCCACCCGATGAGCCGCTGGCTTTTGTCGCACCAAGGCTTGTCTGTTCAAGCCGGGTAGGCTATCAACGCACAGGCTGCCCCCTACAGACTCGCTCGGAAACCTCCATGACCCTTGAAGTCCCTGCCCACAGCGCTGCCCACCCAGGCAAACCGACCAGCCGCATCCGCCAGAAGAACGAACGTGCCATCATCCAGGCCGCCGAAGACGAATTCGCCCGCCACGGCTTCAAAGGCACCAGCATGAACACCATCGCGCAGAACGCCGGGCTGCCCAAGGCCAACCTGCACTATTACTTCACCAACAAGCTGGGGTTGTACGTCGCGGTGCTGAGCAACATCCTCGAGCAGTGGGACAGCACCTTCAACAGCCTCACCGCCGAGGACGATCCCGCCGAGGCGCTGACCCGCTACATCCGCGCCAAGATGGAATTTTCCCGGCGCCAGCCACAGGCCTCGCGCATCTTCGCCATGGAGATCATCAGCGGCGGTGAATGCCTCAGTGAATATTTCAGCCAGGACTACCGCGCCTGGTTCCAGGGCCGGGCCAGTGTGTTCCAGGCCTGGATCGACGCCGGCAAGATGGACCCGGTGGATCCGATGCACCTGATCTTCCTGCTGTGGGGCAGCACCCAGCACTATGCCGACTTCGCCACCCAGATCTGCCAGGTCACCGGCCGCAGCCGCCTGACCAAGCAAGACATGGAAGCCGCCACCAACAATCTGCTGTGCATCATTCTCAAAGGCTGCGGCCTGTCACCTGTGGAAAAAGCCTGAACCCCATGCCCTTTACCCTGGCCGGCCTTTGCGAATACCGCGAGGAGATTCGCAAAAGCCGCTTCATCACCTTCGCCGCCCCCATCACTTGTGCCGCCGAGGCCCAGGCTTTCATCCAGGCCTACAGCGACGCCGATGCCTCGCATAACTGCTGGGCCTGGAAGCTGGCCGACCAGTACCGCAGCAATGACGACGGCGAACCCGGCGGCACGGCCGGACGACCGATCCTGGCCGCCATCGAAGCCCAGGACTGCGACCAGGTAGCAGTCCTGGTGACCCGCTGGTACGGCGGTATCCAGCTGGGCACCGGCGGCCTGGCCCGGGCCTATGGCGGTGGCGCCAACAAATGCCTGCAAGGCGCCGAACGCATCGCCCTGGTCAACCGAGTGCCGTTGCGCTGCACCTGCGGGTTCAGCGAACTGGCACTGGTCAAGCTGCGAGTCGCCGAACTGGGCGGGTTGCTGGTCCAGGAGGACTTCACCGCCAACGGCGTGGATCTGCAACTGGCCCTGGGTGAAGAGCAGATCGCCCCCTTGCAACGGCAATTGGCCGACCTGAGTCGCGGACGCATCATGCTGCAACGTTGAACCTGCATGCCTGGCCTGTGCATAGACACTCGGCGTCTAGGCAATTGCCCACATCTACTGTGCACCCGGCTGTGGATAACCTGAGCAAACAACGCTGTAGCCCTTTTGCAACGTGGCTTCGCCGAGATTGATCAGTTTTCGTACAAAACTTCCCACTGTGGATTTTTTGTACCGTAAAACAGCCAGTTAGCTGGGCTTATCACGCTTGGAAGATAAGCCAGCCATGCTTATGCCCAAGCTTCGGGCTTGCGCACAAATACTGTGGAGCAAGCTGTGGATAACCCGTGCAAGGCTGCGCGCACCGCAGGTTGCGCAGGGCCTGGGCGCAGCTGCTTACTTTTTATCCAACCTCGCCTTCACTATGGCAAAGATGCCGGCGGCAGCTCGCCTCCATGGCTATCGGCACGCACTGGCAACAGCTGGGCCACGCACCAGGCCAGTTCGAAGAACAGGAACACGCCGATCAGCACCGTGGCCCCCTGGGCCAGGGCATAGACCTGCCAGGTGGCGAACAGGATGCGACCCAGTGCGTCATAACGACCGAATGCCCGTTGAGGATCGCGAATCCGCAACAGCGACCACACGCAGACGATCGATCCCATCAAGTTGGCCAGCAGCAGATGCATGGGCTCGAATGGCGGCAACCGCCCTGGCAGATCCAGCGCCAGGGCCAACTGCTCCAGCAGCCCATGCAAGGCCATGAAACTCCAGGGCGTCACAAAGGCCATAGTGACCAACAGGTCATACCAGCCGCTGGCCCGGACCAATTTTCGGTACTGCGCGTTCGACCACATAATCATCGCTCCATGGATTAAAGGAGCGCGCAGGCTAAAGCCTAGAGTATGCTCCAGGGTCAACCCCCTTCGAGTCCCCCCTATGCGCATTGGAGACTTGGCCAGCGCCCGCACCGGCAACCGCGATACCCTGCGCGTCTATGAACAGCGCAACGCCCAGCCGGACCACGCCGTCGCGCGATTGCTGCAAGGCAAGCTCGACCTGACCGAAACCCGCCTCAACGAACGGGACCATTTGCGCCGCGAGCTGCAACAAGGCTCGGCAGGCCTGTCCACTGAATCCGTGATCTTCATTCATCAAGGAGCCTGACTATGTCCACGGCAAAAACCGCACTGATCATCGGCGCCTCCCGGGGCTTGGGCCTCGGCCTGGTCCAGCGCCTGCTCGAAGACGGCTGGCAGGTCACCGCCACCGTGCGCAACCCGCACAAGGCCGAGGCCCTGCACGCCCTGGGCAAGGTGCGGATCGAACAACTGGACATGGACGACCAGCACGCCGTGCTCGCCCTGAGCCAGAGACTCAAGGGCCAGGTGTTCGACCTGCTGTTCGTCAACGCCGGGGTCAAGGGCCCGGACAACCAACTGCCGGGCCAGGCCACCCAGGCCGAGGTCGGCCAGCTGTTCTTCACCAACGCCGTGGCGCCGATCAACCTGGCCCAGCGTTTCGTCGAGCAGATCCGCCCCAATACCGGGGTCCTGGCGTTCATGAGCTCGGTACTGGGCAGCGTGACCATGCCCGACGCTCCCGAGCTGGCGCTGTACAAGGCCAGCAAGGCGGCCCTGAACTCCATGACCAACAGCTTCGTCAGCAGGCTCGAACAACCACTGACCGTGCTCTCGCTGCACCCGGGCTGGGTCAAGACCGACATGGGCGGCGAAGGCGCCGACATCGACGTGCTGACCAGCACCCGCAGCTTGATCGCCCAGGTCAACGCCTACACCGGCAAGGGCGGCCACCACTTCATCAACTACAAGGGCGAGACCATTCCCTGGTAACCCCGGAGCAGGTGGCCGCCGCCACAACCTGCGGCCACCTTCGGCAAAGGCTCTGGAACCGGGCCCCGGACAGCGGTTTTGTCCCCCGGCAAAACTTTCGCTAGACTGCGCCACGCGCCCCACGGCGACCCTGGATCAGCAGACAGGGCAACACTGAGCTGGCTAACCTGAACCCACTTTCAGAGGAGCCGGCCACCATGCCTGCGACCCGTACCTGGTTAAAGAATCCCCTGGCCATCTTCACCGGCAACGCCCTGGACGCCCGCGGCGGCCTGGTGCTGCAAGACGGCCTGATCGTCGAAGTCCTCGGCCTCGGCCAACAGCCCGCAAGCCCCTGCCAGGAAGTCTTCGATGCCCGCGAGCACGTGCTGCTGCCGGGCCTGGTCAACACTCACCATCACTTCTACCAGACCCTGACCCGAGCCTGGGCCCCGGTGGTCAACCAGCCGCTGTTCCCCTGGCTCAGGACCCTGTACCCGGTCTGGGCCCGCCTGACCCCGGAAAAACTCGCCCTGGCCACCAAGGTGGCGCTGGCCGAACTGCTGCTCTCCGGCTGCACCACCGCCGCCGACCATCACTACCTGTTCCCGGACGGCCTGGAAAACGCTATCGATGTGCAAGTCGAAGCCGTGCGTGAACTGGGCATGCGCGCCATGCTCACCCGCGGTTCGATGAGCCTTGGCGAAAAGGACGGCGGCCTGCCACCGCAACAGACCGTGCAGGAGGGCCAGGTGATTCTCGACGACAGCCAGCGCCTGATTCAGCAGTACCACGAACGTGGTCCCGGCGCGCAGATCCAGATCGCCCTGGCACCCTGCTCGCCGTTCTCGGTGACCCCGCAGATCATGGCCGCCAGCGCCGAAATGGCCGAGGCCCTGGACGTACGCCTGCACACCCACCTGGCCGAAACCCTCGACGAAGAAGACTTCTGCCTGCAGCGCTTCGGCCTGCGCACCGTGGACTACCTGGACAGCGTCGGCTGGCTCGGCCCGCGCACCTGGCTGGCCCACGGCATCCACTTCAACTCGGACGAAATCGCCCGCCTCGGGCAGGCCGGCACCGGCATCTGCCATTGCCCGAGTTCGAACATGCGCCTGGCGTCCGGCATCTGTCCCAGTATCGAGTTGACCGACGCGGGAGCGCTATTCGGCCTGGGCGTGGACGGCTCGGCGTCCAATGACGCCTCGAACATGATCCTCGAAGCGCGTCAGGCGCTGTACATCCAGCGCTTGCGCTACGGTGCCGAGACGATCACCCCGGAGCGCGTACTGGGCTGGGCGACCCGGGGCTCGGCAAGCCTGCTGGGCCGCACCGACATCGGTGAACTGGCGGTGGGCAAACAGGCGGACCTGGCCTTGTTCAAGCTCGATGAGCTGCGTTTCTCGGGTAGCCACGATCCGGTTTCGGCACTGCTGTTGTGCGGTGCGGATCGGGCCGACCGGGTGATGATTGGCGGCAAGTGGCGGGTACTCGATGGCCAAGTCGAAGGGCTGGACCTCAAAGGCCTGATCGCCGATCACAGCCAGGCGGCCCGGCAACTGATCGCCAATACCTGACCCATGCCTCCAGCGGCGAGGGAGCAGATCCCTCGCCGTGGACCGGTTCGTGCCCAATCCCCTGGGCCTCTACAACCTCACCGGCAATGCCAGCGAATGGGTCAACGATTGGTACGACAAACACTGCTATCGCGAATCGCCCGTGGAGAACCCGCAGTGGCCGCAAACCGGCATTTATCGGGCGCAACTGGAGCGAACAACGAGTTTGCCAACGACCCGACCTTCTCGCCTTCGGCCAGCACCGTGCGTCGTTGGCATTGGGGGCACACGCGGCCTGGAGCGCCCCCCGCGTCAGCTTTCGCTGCGCCATCCAGTCGGCACAGCCGCTTTAAAGGCCGAGCAGCGAGAGCATGATGAAGGTGGCGAACAGCACGAAGTGAGTCATGCCTTCGATGGCGTTGGTCTCGCCATCGTTGAGGTTGATCGCGCTGACGATCAGGGTGATGAACACCATCACCGTCTGCACCGGCGTCATGGCCATCTGGAACGGTTGGCCGGTATACAGGGCCATGGCCTCCATCACCGGCACCGTCAGGATCACCGTCGACAGGGAGGCACCCAGGGCCACGTTGACCACCGACTGCATGCGATTGGCCAGGGCCGCGCGCAACGCGGTGAGGATCTCCGGCGCAGCGGAAATCGCCGCCACCAGGATCGCGGTGATCACCGGTGGTGCGCCGGTGCCTTCCAGGCCCAGGTCCAGGGTCTTGGACATCACCTCGGCCAGGGCGCCGATCACCACTACGCCCAACACCAGGGCGCCGATGCTCCAGGCCAGGTTGACCGCATGGGGTTGCGCCTGGTCTTCCTTGGCCCGGCGCTTTTCCGGGTAGCTGTAGCTGAAGAAGTAACTATGAGGCCCGACCTGCATGCGCAGGAACAGGGTGTAGAGCACCACCATCGCACCGATGGTGAAGGCCGAGTAGACCTTCCAGTCGCTTTCGGGAATGAACTCCGGCACCACCATCGACACGCCCATGGCGGTGAGGATCATCACGCTGTAGGTCCGCGCCGAATCGTCGTTGTAGGGCTGCTCGCCATGCTTGATGCCGCCCATCAGCGCGGCCAGGCCGAGGATGCCGTTGATATCCAGCATCACCGCCGAATAGATGGTGTCGCGCACCAGGGTCGGCGAAGCCTCGTTGCTCATCATGATCGCCAGGATCACCACCTCCACCAGCACCGCCGCCAGGGTCAGGATCATGGTGCCATAGGGGTCGCCGACCTTTTCCGCCAGCAGCTCGGCGTGATGGGCCACCCGCATCGAAGCCACGACGATGAAGCCGATGAGCACCAGCCCGGCGAGCAGCGCGATGCCCTGGCCGCTGGTGAGCAAGAGGTGTTCCAGGGGATAGGCGGCCAAGGCAGCCAGTAGCGCAAGCAGCAGGAGCTTTTCTTGCTTGAGGGAAGTGAGCATTGCAGTCCTTTGACGGAAATAAAAACGGACATAGAAGATGAGCTGAAGACTGCTGCGAGTCACTAATGTTTCGTTACATACTCGTGCCCGAGTGCAGGTGAAGCCCCTCCTCGCCCTCGGTCAGGTTTTATCGGACATTCGCGCCGTCCACTGTAGAATGGCGGCTTTTTCGCACCCGGCGAGCACCGCGAGCCAATGGCCAGGCCCCACGGAAGGGCACCGCCCGGCCCCAGGCTTCTCGCCGCTCCCGCACCTGATGAGACAACACCATGTATGACTGGCTGAACGCCTTGCCCAAGGCTGAACTGCACCTGCACTTGGAAGGTTCCCTGGAGCCCGAGCTGCTGTTCGCCCTGGCCGAGCGCAACAAGATCGCCCTGCCCTGGAGCGACGTCGAGACCCTGCGCAAGGCCTACGCCTTCAACAACCTGCAAGAGTTCCTCGACCTGTACTACCAGGGCGCCGACGTGCTGCGCACCTCCCAGGACTTCTACGACCTGACCTGGGCCTACCTGCTGCGCTGCAAAGAACAGAACGTGATCCATACCGAACCCTTCTTCGACCCGCAGACCCACACCGACCGTGGCGTGCCTTTCGAAGTGGTGCTCAACGGCATCGCCAGCGCCCTGAAGGATGGCGAGCAGCAACTGGGCATCACCAGCGGCCTGATCCTCAGCTTCCTGCGCCACCTGAGCGAAGAAGCAGCGCAGAAGACCCTCGACCAGGCCCTGCCGTTTCGCGAAGCCTTCGTCGCCGTGGGCCTGGACAGCTCCGAGATGGGCCATCCGCCGAGCAAGTTCCAGCGGGTGTTCGACCGGGCCCGCGCCGAGGGTTTCCTGACCGTGGCCCATGCGGGCGAAGAAGGCCCGCCGGAGTACATCTGGGAAGCCCTGGACCTGCTCAAGATCCAGCGCATCGATCATGGCGTTCGGGCCTTCGAGGACGAGCGGCTGATGCAGCGGATCATCGACGAGCAGATTCCGCTGACCGTCTGCCCGCTGTCCAACACCAAGCTCTGTGTGTTCGATCACATGTCCCAGCACAACATCCTGGAAATGCTCGAACGCGGGGTGAAGGTGACGGTCAACTCCGATGACCCGGCCTACTTCGGCGGCTATGTCACCGAGAACTTCCATGCCTTGTACACCGACCTGGGCATGACCCGGGAACAAGCCCAGCGCCTGGCCCAGAACAGCCTGGACGCCCGCCTGGTCAAGCCCTAAGGCCAGCCTGGC
>NZ_JBJJLO010000160.1:0-11472 GCF_046230915.1 Pseudomonas sp. KCJK8993 | reverse complement strand
AGGCTGATGCGCAACGGCAGCGTGTTGATGAACATCCCCAGGGCGCGGTCGGCGCCTTCGCCACCTTGCAGGCGCCCCAGCAAGACTGTGCCGAACACCACGTCATCGCGGCCGGAAACACCGCCCAGCACTCGGGCCCAGGCCAGGTGATACAGGCTCGCCGGGGTCACGCCCAATTCCCGGGCCTGTTTGCGCAGGCGCGTGTTGAGGGTGTCATCGAGTTGCAACAGCACCTCTTCCACCCCGTGGCCATCGCCTTGCACATCCTGCAGGCCAAACGGCAGGGTTGGCTCGTCGATATCCCCCAGCATTTCACTGAAGAACGCTTCGTGTTCTTCGCGGCTCACGCCCAGGCGCGCCTGCGCCACGTAGTTGCGATACGGCACCGAAGCCGGCAATTGTGCTTCTTCACCGCGGGTGTACGCTTCGACTTCGGCGATCAGCATGCGCAGGGAGGTTGCATCGTCCACCAGGTGGTGCAACAGCAACACGGCCACCCAGCGTTGGTTGGGGGCGTCCTCGCTGTAGCCGATGCGCATCAACGGGGCCTGGCGAATGTCCAGGCGATGGTGGCGCGGGTTGAGGCAGGCGGTCAGTTGTTCAGCGATATCACCGGCGGCCGGGTCCAGGGGGATTTCATCGAGGCCCAGTTGAGCCTCGCGCCAGACCACTTGTACCGGCTCGTCCAGGCGTTCCCAGACCACCGCCGTGCGCAGAATGTCGTGTCGCGAAATCACGCCTTGCAGTGCATCGGCGAAACGTGTCAGCCGCTCGCGGCTGGTGAAGCTGAAGGTCACGTATTGCAGATAGGGGTCGCCCTGGGCGGCCGCCAGATGGTGGTACAGGATCCCCTCCTGCAGGGGCGCCAGGCTGTAGATTTCCTGGACGTTGCGTGCCCCGCCCGGCACCGTCGCCACGATGCGCTCGATGGCGTCCTGATCGAGGTCCGCCAGGGGCAGCATGTCCGGGGTGATGTGATCGCAACCCTCGGGCACACGATTGGCGGGCACCTCCACGTCCTTGCGCGCACCGGCGACCGCCGAGGCCAGGGCCGCGAGGGTCGGCTGGCCGAACAGCACACGCACATCGGCACCGAGCCCGACCTGACGCATGCGCTCGATCAACTTGACCGCCAGCAACGAGTGGCCACCCAACTCGAAAAAGTGATCCTGGCGCCCGACCTGCTCGACATTGAGCAAGTCCTGCCAGATGGTCGCGATCGCCGCTTCGACCGCGCCTTGCGGCGCTTCGTATTGACGCCGCGCCAGTGCGTCGGCGTCCGGGGCCGGCAAGGCCTTGCGGTCGAGCTTGCCGTTGGTGGTCAACGGCAAGCTGTCGAGCATGACAAACGCGGCGGGCACCATGTACTCGGCCAGATGCACCAGCAACTGGGTCCGCAGGTCGGCGGCGTTCGGCGCCATGCCCTCATCACCAATCACATAGGCCACCAGGCGTTTGTCCCCCGGCGTGTCTTCACGGGCAATCACCACGGCTTCGCGCACGCCGTCACAGGCGGCCAGGCGCGCTTCGATTTCGCCCAATTCAATGCGGAAGCCGCGAATCTTCACCTGGTCGTCGTTACGCCCCAGGTAGTCGATGCTGCCGTCTGCCAGGCGCCGGCCGAGGTCACCAGTCTTGTACAGGCGAGCGCCGGGGCGGCCGCTGAACGGGTCGGCGATAAAGCGCTCGGCATTCAGTTCCGGGCGGTTCAGGTAACCACGGGCCACGCCCGCGCCACCGACGTACAGCTCGCCCACCACCCCGACCGGCACGGGCTCGCGTCGATCATCGAGCACATACAGCTGCAAGTCCGGAATGCCCCCGCCAATCGGGCTGCTCCCCACCAACTGCGCATCCGCCGCTGCAAGGGCACGATAAGTCACATGCACCGTGGTTTCGGTGATGCCGTACATGTTCACCAGTTGCGTACCAGCGTTGGCGGTACGCGCATACCAAGGCTTGAGTATCCCCGGTTCCAGCGCTTCGCCACCGAAAATCACCTGGCGCAGGGAATGCTTCAAGGCGCTCTGGCCCTGGGCGGCGATCAATGAACGGAAGGCACTCGGGGTCTGGTTGAGGATGGTCACACCGGCGCTGCACAGCAGCGCATAGCATTCATCGGGCGAGCGGCTGGTCAGTTGCGGCACCACCAGCAACTGCCCGCCGTGCATCAGTGCGCCCCAGATTTCCCAGACCGAGAAGTCGAAGGCGAACGAGTGGAACAAAGCCCATACGTCGTGATCGTCGAAGTGGAACCAGGCCTCGGTGGCGGTGAACAGGCGCGCCACGTTGCGGTGTTCGATCATCACGCCCTTGGGCAACCCGGTGGAACCGGAGGTGTAGATCACATAGGCCAGGTTCGCCGGCGTCAGGCCCGCGACCTGGGGGTTGTCGGTTGATTCGTCCTGGCAGTCGCCCGCATCCAGGGTGATCACCGGCACCGACAATTCGGCCACCCGGGTGTGGGTGGCCTGTTGCACCAGCACGGCCACCGGCGCGCTGTCTTGCAAGGTGTAGCTGATGCGTTCCTGGGGGTAGGCCGGATCGATCGGTACATAACCGGCACCGGCCTTGAGAATACCCAACAGGCCAATGATCATTTCCAGACCGCGCTCGACGCAGATCGCCACCCGATCATCCGGACGCACGCCCAATGCCAGCAGGCGATGCGCGACCTGGTTGGCGCGCTGGTTGAGGGCGCCGTAGCTCAGGCGCTGCTCATCGAACACCACCGCGACAGCGTCAGGCCGTGCCGCCGCACGGGCTTCGACCTGGCTGTGGATCAGTGCGCCATCGGCATACACCGTTGCGTTGCTGTTCCAGGCGTGCAGCAGATGATCGCGCTCGGTGGCCGGCAGGATACCCAGGGTTTGCAGCGGCGCCTGCGGAGTGTGTTCCAGCGCATCGACCTGACTCTGCAAGGCGGCATTGAGGTAGCGCGCGACGCGCTCGGCACCGATGTCGGGGCCCGCGAGTACGGTGATATGGAAATCCTCACCCAGGTCATCGAAGTTGACGGTCAAGGGGTAGTTGGTGCGTTCCTGTGCCCCGAGCGCTTGCATGCCGGCCCAGGCGGCCTGGGCTTCGGTGCTGGCGCCGGTGGCACTGTGGCGGTAATTGAGCATCGCGCTGAACAGCGGCGTCGGCGTGGCCACGGCGCTGCAGCGCTGGGCCAGGGCCAGCGAGGCGTGCTCATGTGCAAGCAGCGCGGTCAGGCGCTGATGGGTCAGCTTCAGGCCACTGCTCACGCTTTGCGCGCCGACGCTGACACGCAGCGGCAAGGTGTTGATGAACATGCCCAGGGCACGGTCGGAGCCCTCGCCGGCGTGCATGCGACCCAGCAGTACCGTACCGAAGACGACTTCCTCGCGCCCGGACACTTTGCCCAGCACTTGCGCCAGCGCCAGGTGCACCATGCTGGCGGCGCTCACGCCCATCTGGCGCGCCTGGGCACGCAGGCGCTTGCTCAAACCGCTGTCGAGCATCAGGTGGCTTTCGTCGATACCGCGACCATCCCCCTGAACGTCCTGCGCGCCGAAAGGCAGGGTCGGCTCATCGATGTCGCCGAGCATTTCGCGAAAGAACGCTTCATGCTGCTGTTGCGTCACACCCAGCAGAGCCTGGGCCACGTAGTTACGGTACGGCACCGGCTCGCCGAGGTGCTCGACCTGCCCCAGCAGGAAGGCCTGCATTTCGTGCTGCACCACCTCCATCGCGGTATGGTCCAGCGCCATATGGTGGAACATCAACACCGCCACCCAGCGCCGATTCGCTGAATCCAGCGCAAAAGCCATGCGCATCATCGGCGCCTGGCGAATGTCCAGGCGATAATGACGGGCATCGAAGCGACCTTGCAGTTGGGTCAGCACGTCACCGTCGCGCGGGTCCAGGTGCACTTCCTCACTGACCAGCGCGGCCTTGCGCAGCACCACCTGGACCGGTTCATCGAGGCTCTCCCAGACCACGGTGGTGCGCAGGATATCGTGACGCTTGATCACGTACTGCAAGGCCTCGGTGAACTGCTCCAGGCGCTCGCGGCTGTCGAACGCGTACTGCGATTGCAGCAGATACGGGTCACCCTGCTCGGCGGACAAGTGGTGGTACAGCATGCCTTGCTGCAACGGCGCCAGCGGGTAGATGTCTTGCACGTTGGCCAGGCCACCGGGCACGGCGTCGACAATCCGGTCGATGGTCGCCTGGTCCAGCGTCGTCAATGGCAGCATCGGCGGGGTAATGCGATAGGCCGGGCTCAGCCAGTCGCCACCGTTGCGGGCGATCAACTCAAGCAATTGCGCCTTGTGCCTGCGCAGGCTGTCGATCACCCCGTCATCGAGTCCCTCGTCGTCGCCCAGGATGATCAGGTCCTCCTCTTCACGTTGAAGATGGATCGCGTGAGTCGAAAGAACTGCCATCAATTCGCTGAAATGCATGGTGTGACCTGCTTAAGATTCGAAAACAATGACGAAAAAAGCCCGACGTCGTGCGTAACCGAAAAACCGGGCATCGAGCGTCGGCGCATGCCTTCCATGGGCTGAGGCGCCGCTGCCGACAGATGCAAAAAGTGATGGGATGAATGCGTGCCACAGACCTCCCCACAGGGCAGGAAAACTAAAACATCCGCACTGAGGTGTATGTCAGGGGAAGTCGGGACAATGCGCGGGGGCCCAGCGGATAAACACGCGGCAGCCGGTTTGCCCGGCTCCCACGGTTAAAGGTTCATGCCAGCGAGATTGGCCACACCGAAGCGCCCATGCGGGAGCCTTCCGGCCAAAGCACAACAGCTCCCACAGGGGAGCTGTTGCGCATCGCGTCAAATGCGCCGCTTGCGCTCAAGGGTCGGCACGCTGGACTGCGGCACCACCACGTGCTCCACCTGCCCCACCGCTGCCGCCATGGCGGCCAGCGTCGGTTGGGCGAGCAGCACACGCAAGTCAGCGTCCAGCCCTTGCTTGCGCATCTGCTCAACCAGGCTGACCGCCAGCAACGAATGCCCACCCAGCTCGAAGAAGTGGTCATGACGCCCCACCCGTTCAACCTTGAGCAGCGTTTGCCACAGCTGCGCCAATGCCACTTCCACCGGTCCCTCGGGCGCCTCGTAGGCACGGCTGAGCACCGCGTCCTGGTCCGGCGCCGGCAAGGCCTTACGGTCGACCTTGCCGTTGCCGGTCAGCGGCAGGCTGTCCAGGCGTACATAGGCGGCTGGCACCATGTACTCCGGCAACTGCCCCTGCAGGCGGGCGCGCAGAGCCTCGATATCCAGGCTTTCGCGTTCGGTAAAATAGGCCACCAGACGCTTGTGCCCTGGCTCGTCCTGGCGGGCCAGCACCACGGCCTCCTTGACGCCGGGGCAACCGGCCAAACGGGTTTCGATCTCGCCCAGCTCGATACGGAAACCACGGATCTTCACCTGCTGGTCGTTGCGCCCCTGATACTGCAAGGTACCGTCGGCGCGCCAGGCCACCAGGTCGCCGGTGCGGTACATCAGGCCGCCGTCGCTGAACGGGTCGGCGAGGAATTTCTCCGCCGTCAATTCAGCCCGGTTGAGGTACCCCAGCGCCACACCCTGGCCACCGACATACAGCTCGCCGGTCACCCCGACCGGCACCGGTTGCCGATGCGCATCCAGCACATAAGCGCGGCTGTTGCCGACCGGTTTGCCAATCGGAATGCTGCCCTCGTCCGCCCGGGTGATCTCATGGGTGGTCGAGAAGGTCGTGGCCTCTGTCGGGCCATACCCGTTCAGCAGATGCCTAGGGGCACCGCCCTTGAGTACCCGGGCAATCACGCTCGGGTCCAGCACATCGCCGCCGACGATCAGGTAGCGCAGGCGGGCAAAGGCCGGCAGCAAACCCTCGGCGTACTGATGGAACAACCCGGCGGTCATCCACAGCACGCTGACGGCCTGCTGCTGCAACAGAGCGGCAAACGGCTGTTGCGCCAACAGCGTGTCCTGGTCGATCACCACCACCGCGCCGCCATTGAGCAACGGCGCCCAGACTTCCAGGGTGCTGGCGTCAAATGCCGGGTTGGACGCGAACGCCACGCGGTCGTGCTGATTGAAATCGGCATAACCGTTATTGATCACCAGTCGTGTGATGGCGCGATGCGGCACCCGCACACCCTTGGGCGTACCGGTAGAGCCGGAGGTGTACATGATGTACGCTGCCGCCTCGCTGCTGACCACTGCCGCCGGATTGTCATCAGACCAGTGGCCCAAGTGCGTCTGGTCCAGATCGAGCCGCTGCACCTGCAACGCCTTGCCCAGCCCGGCGTGGCTCAACAGTAACGTCGCCTGGCTGTCGCTGAGCATGAAGGCCTGGCGTTCGACGGGGGCATTGACGTCCAGCGGCACATACACCAGCGCGCATTTGCTCAGGGCCAGTTGGCTCACGAGCAGGTCAACCGAACGCTCCAGCAGCACCGCCACGCTTGAACCCGCCGGCATCCCCAGGCTGGCCAGGTGATGGGCCAGACGGTTGGCACGGGCGTTCAATTGGGCATAGCTCACCTGTTGCTCGCCATGCACCGCCGCCACGGCCTGCGGCTGCGCCTGTGCCCACGACTCGAACACCTGGTGCACCGGCAGGCTCGCCGGATAGTCACGTACGGTGGCATTGAACCCGTGCAGCACTTGCCTGCGCTCCTCCGCGGGCAGGATCGACGGGTGCTGGAAAGCGGCATGGGGGGCCTGCTCCAGGGCATCGAGCAGATCGCCCAGCACCGTGGTCATGTACCCCAGCACGCGCTGGGCACCGACCGACCGCGGCGCCAGGGCATTGACCTTGAAGTCCTCGCCCACGTCGTCCACCGAAAGAATCAACGGATAGCTGTCGACCCCTTCACCGCCGATCATTTCGATCCCTTCCCAGGCCGCCCGGCTGGCGTCGCTGGCGCTGGCCGAACCGTGACGGTAATTGAGCAAGGCACTGAACAACGGCGCCGGCGCGGCAACCCCACTGCAGCGTTGAGCCAGGGTCAACGACGCATGCTCATGGGCGAGCAACTGGCTCAAGGCGGCATGGGTACGCTTGACGGCCACCGACACACTGTCATCGGTCAGGCGCACACGTAGTGGCAACGTATTGATGAACATGCCCAGGGAGCGGTCGGCGCCCTCGCCGGCCTGCAAGCGACCGAGCAACACCGTGCCGAACACCACGTCGTCGCGCGCCGACAGCGCGCCGACCACCTGCGCCCATGCCCAGTGATACAGGCTGGCCGCACTGACGCCCAGTTGTCGCGCCTGCTGGCGCAGACGCTGGCTGAACGCCGCGCCCAGCCAGTGTTCGGCTTCTTCGCTGGGGTCCCGCGCGCTGTCGATGCGTTGCACGCCAAACGGCAGCGTCGGCTCGTCGACGTCGCCGAGCATTTGGGCAAAGAACGCCTCATGGGCCGCGCGGTCCTTGCCCTGCATGGCCTGGGCGACATAGTTGCGGTACGGCACCGAAGCCCCGAGTTGCGCCTCACAACCACTCATGTGCGCTTCGATTTCCGCCACCAGCACGCCCATGGACGTGGCGTCGTTGACCAGGTGGTGGAAGCTGAGCATGCCGATCCAGCGCTGATGCTGCGGATCATGGGCGAAGCCCAGATGCATCATCGGTGCCTGGCGGATGTCCATGCGGTGACGCCCCGGGCTGAAGTGTTCGCGCAGTTGCGCCAGCACCTCGCCCGCTTGCGGGATGAACGCCTCAACCGTCAGTGGCGCCTCGCGCCAGACCACTTGCACCGGTGCTTCCAGTCGCTCCCAGAACAGGCTGGTACGCAGGATGTCATGGCGCGCGATCACCCGTTGCAGGGCCTGGGCGAACCCTTCCAGGCGCTGGCGGCTGTCGAACGCGAACAGCGCATGTTGCTGGTACGGGTCGCCCTGTTCGGCGCTGATATGGTGGTACAGCAAGCCCTCCTGCAGCGGTGCCAGGGCATAGATGTCCTGCACGTTGGCCACGCCGCCCGGGACACTGGCGACAATCCGCTCGATACTCGCCTGATCCAGTGTGGCCAGGGGCAGCAGGTCCGGGGTGATGTGCGTGCAACCCGGCTCGATGCGATTGCGCGGCACCGCTACTTCGTGACCGGCGCCCACGGAAGCGGCGAGCGCCGCCAGGGTTGGCTGGCTGAACAACACGCGGACATCGGCCTGCAACCCGGCCTGGCGCATCCGTTCCACCAGGCCCACCGCCAGCAATGAATGCCCGCCCAGTTCGAAGAAGTTGTCGTGACGCCCCACCTGCTCCAGCTTGAGCACTTCGGCCCAGATCTGCGCCAGGGTAGTTTCCACTGCCCCTTCAGGTGCTTCATAGCCACGGCTGGTCAGCGCGTCCAGCCCCGGTTCCGGCAGTGCCCGGCGGTCGAGCTTGCCGTTGGCGGTGAGCGGCATATGGTCGAGCCGCACATAGGCGCTCGGCACCATGTACTCGGGCAATTGCGCCTGCAACCAACTGCGCAAGTCCTCGATCGACACGGCTTGCGTCTCGGTGAAGTAAGCGACCAGGCGCGCCTCCCGCGCCAGCACCACGGCTTCGCGAACCTGGGCATGCTCGCCCAGGCGGGTTTCGATTTCCCCCAGTTCGATGCGCACACCGCGGATCTTCACCTGGTCATCGTTGCGCCCCAGGTAATCCAGCGTGCCGTCCGGCAACCAGCGCGCCAGGTCGCCGGTGCGGTACATGCGCGCCTGCGGGTCGTGGCTGAACGGGTCCTTGAGGAAGCGTTCGGCGGTCATTTGCGCACGGTTCAGGTAACCGCGCGCCACCCCGGCCCCGGCCACGTACAGCTCGCCGGCAACACCGACGGGCACCGGCTGTTGCTGCGCGTCCAGCAGATACACCTGGGTGTTGGCCACCGGCCTGCCGATATGCAGCGCCTGGCCGGCCTCGACCACGCCGGAGGTGGCGACCACCGTGGCTTCGGTCGGGCCATAGTTGTTGACCAGTTTGCAGCGCTGTGGCGTGTGGAACTGGCGCAGGCGGTCGCCACCGACCAACAGGGTCTTGAGGGTCGGGTGTTGCAGGTTCTGGCTGAAGGCGTACTCCGCCACCGGCGTGGGCAGGAAGCTGACGTCCAGCGGCTGCGCCAGCCACCACTTGAGCAGCGCATCGATGTCTTCGCCGCCCTCCCGGGCCGGTGGCAAGTGCAGGGTGGCGCCCACGCACAGTGCTGGCCAGACTTCCCAGGCCATGGCGTCAAAACCGAACCCGGCAACGCTGGAGGTGTGGCTCCCGTGCCGCAGCTCAAACGCGTCGCAGTGCCAGTTCACCAGGTTTTCCAGGGTCTGGTGCTCAACCATCACGCCCTTGGGCAGCCCGGTCGATCCGGAGGTGTAGATCACGTACGCCAGGTGCGCCGGGGTGAGCCCTTTGATCTGCGGGTTACCCTTCGACGGCCCTTGCCACAGGCGACTGTCCAGCTCCAGCACTGGCGCGGTCACGTTCGGCAGGCGCGGCGCCAGGGCGGGCTGGATCAGCACGGCCACGGGTGTGCTGTCCTCCAGCAGGTAACTCAAGCGTTCGGCCGGGTGCGCCGGGTCGATCGGCACATAGCACGCGCCCGCCTTGAGAATCGCCACCAGCCCGACCAGCATTTCCAGGCTGCGCTGCGCGCAGATGGCCACGCGGTCGTCGGGCCGCACGCCCAGTTCGAGCAACTGGTGCGCCAGCTGATTGGCCTGCCGGTTCAACTCGCTGTACGTCAGGCTTTGGCCCTGGTACACCACGGCCAGCGCGTGGGGGTACAGCTCGACCTGGGTTTCAAAACGCTGGTGAAGGGTGTGCCCGACGGGGAAGTCGATCCGCGTGGCGTTGAATCCGTTCAACAATTGCTGGCGTTCATGAGCCGGCAGGATCGACAGGTGATGCATCGGCGTGTCCGCTGCGTGCTCGAGCGCCTGTACCAGGCCCTCGACCACCCCCACGACATAGTCGCAGATGCGCTGCGCGCCCACCGAGGCCACCACCAGCGCGCTGAGGCTGAACTCCTGGCCCTGATCGTTGACGCTCAAGGTCAGCGGGTAGTTGCTGTGTTCCTGCGCCTGCAACAGCTGCATGCCTTGCCAGGCCTCGGCTTCGGCAGCGGACACCGGCGCGCCATGGCTGTGCCGATAGTTGAGCAAGGCACTGAACAGCGCCGTGGATTGCGCGACGCTGCTGCAACGTTGCGCCAGGGCCAGCGAGGCATGCTCGTGGGCCAGCAGGCCGTTGAGCCGCGCATGGGTGGCCTTGAGCGCAGCTTGCACGCCGACACCTCCCAGGTCGACACGCAACGGCAGGGTATTGATAAACATCCCCAGCGCCCGCTCCGCCCCGTCGCCGCCTTGCATGCGGCCCATCAGCACCGTGCCGAACACCACGCGTTCGGTACTCGACACCACACCCAGCACCTGAGCCCACGCCAGGTGGAACAGGCTGGCGGGGCTGACGCCCAGTTGCCGCGTCTGCACCCGCAGGCGCCGACTCAGCTCGGCGTCCAGCGGCACATAGGCTTCCTCCACCGGCTCGTCATCGGCCATCCCTTGCAGACCAAAGGCCAGGGTGGGCTCCTCGATGTCCGCCAGCTGTTCGCGGAAGAACCGTTCGTGCGCCTGCTCGCCCTGCCCCAGGCGGGTTTGCGCCACATAGTTGCGGTACGGTACCGGGGCCTGCAGCTGTGCCGTCTCGCCCATGAGGAAGGCTTGCATTTCCTGCTGCACCACCTCCATGGCCACGTGATCGAGGATCATGTGATGGAACAACAGCGTGGCGACCACGCGGCCATCGCTGGCCTCTTCGGCATACAGCAGCTGCATCATCGGCGCCTGGGTCAGGTCCAGGCGTGGCTGGCGGATATCCGGCGACGCACGCTGCACCGACAGCCGCGCAGTGCGCCACACCACCTGCATCGGTTGTTGCAGGCCCTCCCAAACCACGCTGGTGCGCAGGATGTCATGGCGTTCGATCACCTGTTGCAGCGCTGCGCTGAACGCGTGCAAGCGCTCGACGTGCTCGAAGGCGTAGCGCAATTGCATGACGTAAGGGTCGCCGTGCACCGCGCTGAGGTGGTGATAGAGGATGCCTTCCTGCAACGGTGCCAACGGGTAGATGTCCTGCACGTTGGCCGCGCCACCGCTGACCGTCGCGACGATGCGCTCGATGCTCGCCTGGTCAAGGGTGGCCAGCGGCAACATCGACGGCGTAATGCGGGTGCAGTCGGCCGGGATCAGGTTGGCCGGTACCGCCTGCTCTTCGCTCGCCCCCACCGATGCGGCCAGCGCCGCCAGGGTCGGCTGATTGAACAAGGTGCGCACGTCCGCCTTCAAGCCGGCTTCACGCATGCGGCCCATCAAGTTGACCATCAACAGCGAATGGCCGCCCAGTTCAAAGAAGTGGTCGTGACGCCCGACTTGCTCCACCTCGAGCAGTTCGCACCAGAGCCGCGCCAGGGTGATTTCCGTCTCGCCCACCGGAGCCTCGTACTCGCGCACCAGCACCGACGTGC
>NZ_JBJJLO010000159.1:0-11491 GCF_046230915.1 Pseudomonas sp. KCJK8993 | reverse complement strand
ACACGTCGGTACGGGTGCGCGAGTACGAGGCTCCGGTGGGCGAGACGGAAATCGCCCTGGCGCGGCTCTGGTGCGAATTGCTCGAGGTGGAGCAAGTCGGGCGTCACGACAACTTCTTTGAATTGGGCGGCCACTCACTGCTGGCTGTCAGCCTGATCGGGCGGTTACGCCAGGATGGCATCGATGCGAACGTCAAGGCGCTGTTCGAGCAACCCACGCTCTGGGAGTACGCCGAAATTACCGAAAGAATGGAGATGGTCCTGTGAGTGTTCTCGAACTGTTGGCGACATTAAAAGAAAAAGACGTTCAGCTCTCCGTCAAGGGTGACCAGCTCGTCGTACAGGGCAACAAGCAGGCATTGAAGGAGCCGAGTGTGCTCGCTTCACTGCGTGAGCATAAGGCGGCGCTGATCGCCTTGATCAATGCCGGGCAGTACAGGGCACAGCGCGCCGGGCAGGTGGACATTCCGGCCAACCGCATCGTCGCCGGTTGCTCGCGGATCACGCCGGACATGCTGACGCTGACCACACTCGACCAGGCGGCCATCGACCGTATCGTCGCGCACCTGCCCGGCGGCGCCGCCAATATCCAGGACATCTACCCGCTGGCGCCGCTGCAATCGGGGATCCTGTTCCACCACCTGTCGGCGCAGCAGGGCGATCCCTATATGCTGCAATGCGTCATCGGCATGGATAACCGCCAGTGCCTGGACGATTTCAACCAGGCCCTGCAAGGCGTGATCGACCGGCATGACAGCTTTCGCACCGCCGTCATCTGGGACGGGCTCGACGAGCCCCACCAAGTCGTGCTGCGCCAGGCCCGTTTGCCGCTCGAAGAGCTGGTGCTGGACCCGGCTGACGGAGATATCCGCCAGCAACTGGAGCAGCGTTTCGACACCCGGCACTTTCGCCTCGACCTCAGCCAGGCGCCGCTGATCCGCATCGCCTATGCCCATGACCCACACAATGGGCGCTGGCTGGCCTTGCTGATGTTGCATCACATCATCTCCGACCATGCCGCGCTGGCCGTGGTGCAGCATGAAATCCAGCAATACCTGCTGGGCCACGCCGCGCAACTGGGCAAGCCGGTGCCGTACCGCAATTACGTGGCGCAGGCGCGCCTGGGCGTGACTGAACAACAGCACGAAGCGTTCTTTCGCGACATGCTCGGCGAGGTGGACGAGCCGACACTGCCGTTCGGCCTGGCGGATGTGCAGGGCGATGGCAATGCCCTGGAGGAGGCCGTGTTGGCCGTCGCGCCGACGTTGGGCCTGCGCTTGCGTGCCCAGGCCCGCCAGCAGGGCGTGAGTACCGCGAGCCTGTGCCACCTGGCCTGGGCACAAGTGCTGGCGGCCGTCACCGGCAAGCAGCGCGTGGTGTTCGGCACGGTGTTCCTGGGGCGGATGGAGGCAGGCGAGGGCGCCGAGCACGCGCTGGGCATGCTCATCAATACCTTGCCACTGCGGGTGGATATCGCTGAACAAGGCGCCCAGGCGGCGCTCAAGGCCACCCATGCCCGGCTGAGCGCATTGCTCGGTCATGAGCATGCACCGTTGGTGCTGGCGCAACGCTGCAGTGGCGTCGCCGCACCGCAACCCTTGTTCAGTGCCTTGCTCAACTATCGTCACAGCACGCTGGCCCACGCCAGTGACGAGGCCGAAAAGGCCTGGCGCGGCATCGAATTCTTCCATACCGAAGAACGCACCAACTACCCGCTGACCCTGAGCGTCGATGAGTACAGCGACGGTTTTTCCTTTACCGTTCAGGCCTTGCCGGTGCTGGGAGCGCAACGCTTCTGCGACTACATGCATACCGCCCTGGACCATCTGGTCCAGGCGCTGGAGCAAAACCCGCAGGCTCCCGTCAACCAGCTGCCGGTGTTGCCGGATGCCGAGCGCCACCAGGTGCTGGCAGGTTTCAACCAGACCCATGCCGACTACCCACGCGGGTTGACCATCCACCAGCGTATCGAACAGCAGGTAGAGCGCAGCCCCGAGGCGCTCGCAGTGGTGTACGAGGGCCAGACGCTGACCTATGCCGAACTGAACCGGCAAGCCAACCACCTGGCTTATCGCCTGATCGAACTGGGCGTGCAGCCGGACGATCGCGTGGCCATCTGTGCGCGGCGCAGCCTGGAAACCCTGGTGGGCCTGGTCGCCATCCTCAAGGCCGGCGCGGCCTACGTACCCGTCGACCCGGCCCATCCACCGGACCGCATCGGCTACTTGCTCGAAGACAGCGCTCCGGTGGTGGTGCTGGTGCAACCGGGGCTGACCGAGCGCTTGCCGGCGATGAGCGTACCGGTACTCGAACTTGACCGTCTGTTGCTGGCCGGCCCCGCGCGCGCCAATCCACGGATTGCCGGCCTGACCCCGGCACACCTGGCGTATGTGATCTACACCTCCGGTTCCACGGGTTTGCCCAAGGGCGTGATGGTCGAGCACCAGACCCTCGACAACCTGGTGAACTGGCATTGCGAGGCCTTCAACCTCAACGCCGGCAGCCACACCTCCAGCGTCGCCGGGTTCGGCTTTGACGCCATGGCCTGGGAAGTCTGGCCGGCGCTGTGCGTGGGCGCCACCTTGCACCTGCCACCGGCGGCGCAGGGCAACGAAGACATCGATGCGCTGCTCACCTGGTGGCAGGCCCAACCGCTGGACGTCAGTTTCCTGCCCACGCCGGTGGCTGAATACGCCTTCAGCCAGAACCTGCAACACCCGACCCTCAAGACCCTGCTGATCGGCGGCGACCGCCTGCGCCAGTTCACCCAGGCGCAGCGCTTCACCCTGGTCAACAACTACGGCCCGACCGAAGCGACGATTGTCGCGACCTCCGGCGTGATCGAAGCCGGGCAGCCCCTGCACATCGGCAAACCGGTGGCCAATGCCCAGGTGTACGTGCTCGACGCACAACTCAAGCCGGTGCCGCTGGGCGTCGCCGGTGAACTCTATGTGGGCGGTGCCGGGGTGGCCCGCGGTTACTTGAACCGTGCGCAAATGACCGCCGAACGCTTTCTGCAAGACCCCTTCAGCGCCGACCCGCAGGCACGCATGTACCGCACCGGCGACCTGGTGCGCTGGTTGGCTGACGGCCGCCTTGAGTACCTGGGTCGTAACGACGACCAAGTGAAAATCCGCGGTGTGCGCATCGAACTCGGCGAAATCGAGAGCTGCCTGGGCGCACATCCCGATGTGCGCGAAGCCGTGGTGATTGCCCGCGACGGACGCCTGATCGCCTACTTCACCGCGCGTGAGGCGCTGGATATCGAGCAGCTGCGCCGCTACCTGCAAGCCCAATTGCCGGACGCGCTGGTCCCGGCGGCCTACATGCACCTGGACAACCTGCCGCTGACGGCCAACGGCAAGCTGGACCGCAAGGCGCTGCCGGAACCGGATCAAAGCGCACAACCGAGCCGTGACTACGTGGCGCCGGTGGGTGAGGTGGAAGTCGCGCTCGCGCAGATTTGGGCCGAAGTGCTCAAGGTCGAGCGCGTGGGTCGCCATGACCATTTCTTCGAACTGGGCGGGCATTCGTTGCTCGCGGTCGGCCTGATCAGCCGCATGCGCCAGGCGGGCTTGCAGGCCGACGTGCGCGTGCTGTTCAACCAGCCGACCCTGGCGGCATTGGCCGCTGCCGTTGGCCACAGCCGTGAAGTGACGGTCGAGCCCAACCGCATTCAACCCGGGTGCACGCGCATTACCCCGGACCTGCTGACACTGGTCAGCCTCGACCAGGCCAGCCTTGACCGGATTGTCGACAGCGTGCCGGGTGGCGCCTCCAACGTGCAGGACATCTACCCGCTGGCGCCGCTGCAGGAAGGCATTCTGTACCATCACCTCAGCGCCGAGCAGGGTGATCCGTACCTGCTGCAGGCGCGCTTCAGCTTTGCCGACATGCAGCGTTTGCAGGCATTTACCCAGGCGCTGCAGCGCGTGATCGATCGACACGACATCCTGCGTACCGCGATTGTGCTCGAAGGCCTGCCGGCCCCGGTACAAGTGGTGTGGCGCAAGGCTGAGTTGGCTGTGCAAGAGGTGTCGCTGGAAGAGACCGGCGATGATGTGATGGCCCAGCTTGAGCAACGGTTCGGCGCCCGCCAACATCGTCTCGACCTGGCCAGCGCGCCGCTCATGCAACTGGTGTATGCCCAGGACCCGGCCCGGCAGCGTGTGGCGGCGATTCTGCTGTTCCACCACATCGCCCTGGACCATACCGCGCTGGAAGTGGTCAGCCAGGAAATGCAGGCCTACCTGGTGGACCCGGCTGTGCAACTGGCCGAACCGGTGCCTTATCGCCATTACGTGGCCCAGGCGCGCCTGGGGGTCAGCGAGCAGGAACATGAGGCGTTCTTTCGCGAGTGGCTCGGGGATATCGACACCCCGACCTTGCCCTTCGGTCTGCACGATGTACAAGGCGATGCCCAACAGATCGAAGAAGCGCACCTGGTGGTCGATGCCGAACTCGATCGGCGCCTGCGTGGCCAGTTGCGTCAGCTTGGCGTCAGTGCCGCCAGCCTGTTTCACCTGGCCTGGGCACAGGTGCTCGCGGCCGCGACCGGCCAGCAGAGCGTGGTGTTCGGCACCGTGCTGATGGGCCGCATGCTCGGCGGTGAAGGCGCCGAACGGGCATTGGGCATGTTTATCAATACCTTGCCGCTGCGCCTGGATATCGACCAGCGCGATGCCCGTGCCGGCGTGCGCCAGGCCCATGTGCGCCTCAGCGCGTTGCTGGGGCATGAACACGCGTCGCTGGCCCTGGCGCAACGCTGCAGCCAGGTGACCGCGCCCTTGCCGTTGTTCAGTGCATTGCTGAACTACCGGCACAGCACCGTGGCCGAAGCCTCCGAGCAAGTCCAGCAAGCCTGGCAGGGTATGGAAGGGCTCGGCGGTGAGGAGCGCACCAACTACCCGCTGACCTTGAACGTGGACGAGTGGGGTGACGGTTTCAGCTTGACCGTATTGACGCTGGCTCAGGTCGGCGCGCAACGGGTGTGCGGCTTTGTACACCAGGCGCTGGAGCAGTTGGTGCAGGCGCTGGAGCAGTCATCGACCACGGCGCTGCAGGCCCTGGCGATACTGCCGGCGGCCGAACGCCAACAGGTGCTGCGGACCTTTAACGCCACCACACGGGCGTACCCTTCAACGCTGACGGTGCACGGGGTTTTCGAAGCGCTCGTGGCCACGCAGCCCCAGGCACTGGCTGCTGTACAGGATGGGCAGCGACTGACCTATGGCGAACTGAACAGCCGCGCCAACCGCCTGGCCCACCACCTGCTGGGCCTCGGCGCCGCGCCGGGTGAGCGGGTGGCGATTCTGCTGGAACGTTCGCTGGATTTGCTGGTGGCACAGTTGGCGATCAGCAAGTGCGCGGCGGTGTATGTGCCGCTGGACGTGAACGCGCCGACGGATCGCCAAGCCTTCATGATCGAAGACAGCGGCGCCCGCTGGGTGTTGACCACCCGCGCGACCGAGGTCACTGGCCACCGCCTTGACCTGGATACCCTTGATCTTGGCAATCAGCCGGAACACAACCCGGCCCTGGAACAGTCATCGGAAACCGCGGCCTACATCATGTACACCTCCGGCTCCACCGGCACGCCAAAGGGCGTGCTGGTGCCGCACCGGGCGATTACGCGGCTGGTGATCAACAACGGTTATGCCGAGTTCAATCCGCAGGACCGCGTGGCCTTCGCCTCCAACCCGGCATTCGATGCCAGCACTCTGGACGTGTGGGCGCCGTTGCTCAACGGCGGCGCAGTGGTGGTGGTCGATCAGGACACGCTGTTGTCCCGTGAGGCCTTTGCGACCTTGCTGCAAGAACAGTCGATCAGCGTGTTGTGGATGACCGCCGGCCTGTTCCATCAGTACGCCGAAGGTTTGCTGCCAGTCTTCCCGCAACTGCGCTACCTGATTGTTGGCGGTGATGTGCTGGACCCAAGCGTGATCGCCCGTGTGCTCAAGGACGGCGCACCGCAGCACTTGCTCAACGGCTACGGCCCGACCGAAGCCACCACCTTCTCCACCACCCATGAAATTCAGCGGGCGGACGAGGGCAGCATCCCCATCGGCAAACCGGTCGGCAACAGCCGGGCCTACGTGCTCGATGCCCGTCAGCAACCGGTGCCGGTGGGGGTCGCCGGCGAGTTGTACATCGGCGGCCAGGGCGTGGCCCTGGGTTACTTGAACCGTGCCGACCTGACGGCCCACGCGTTCCTGGTCGACCCATTCAACGACGGCGGTTTGATGTACCGCACCGGCGACCTGGTGGCCTGGCGTGCTGACGGCACCTTGCAGTACCTGGGCCGTAACGACCAGCAGGTGAAGATCCGTGGTTTCCGTATCGAACTGGGCGAGATCGAAGCGCGCCTGGGTGAACACCCGCAGGTCAAGGACGTGGTGGTGCTGGCGCGTGAGGATGAGCCGGGGCACAAGCGCCTGGTGGCTTATTTCACCGAACGCGAAACCATCAACATCGAAACCCTGCGCGACTATCTGCATGACCAGTTGCCGGACTACATGGTCCCGGCCGCGTATGTGCGTCTGGATAGCCTGCCGCTGACCAACAACGGCAAGGTCGACCGCAAGGCCTTGCCGGCGCCGGATCAGGACGCGCTGCTCAGCCGTGGCTACGAAGCGCCCCAGGGCCAGATCGAAACCCTGCTGGCGCAGATCTGGGCCGATGTGCTCAAGGTCGAGCAAGTGGGGCGCCACGACAATTTCTTCGAACTGGGTGGCCATTCGTTGCTGGCGGTGAGCCTGATCGAACGCATGCGCCAGGCCAGCCTGAGCGCCGATGTACGGGTGTTGTTCCGCCAGCCAACCCTCGCCGCGCTGGCGGCTGCGGTTGGTAGCGGACGCGAGGTGGCCGTGCCGGCCAACCTGATTACCCCCGACTGCGAGCGCATCACCCCGGCACTGTTACCGCTGGCCCAACTGAGCCAGGCCGGCATCGACCGCATTGTCGCCTCGGTACCGGGCGGCGTGGCCAATGTGCAGGATATTTATCCCTTGGCGCCGTTGCAGGAAGGGGTGCTTTACCACCATATCCGTACCGACGAAGGTGACCCTTACCTGCTGCAATCCAGCTACGGCTTCGACAACCTTGAGCGTTTCCAGGTGTTCGCCGATGTGCTGCAAGCGGTCATCGACCGGCATGACATCCTGCGTACCGGCCTGGTCTGGGAAGGTCTGGAAAGCCCGATGCAAGTGGTCTGGCGCAAGGCCCGACTGGTGGTGCAGGAGGTCGTCTGCGACCCGGCGGCAGGTGACGTGCTGGCGCAACTGCGCGAGCGTTTCGACGCCCGTCACTATCGCCTCGACCTGACTCAGGCGCCCTTGATGCGCATGGTCTACGCCCAGGACCTGGGCAACCGGCGCATCGTCGCGGTGCTGATGTTCCATCACCTGGTCATGGACCACACCGCGCTCGATACCGTGCAGCAGGAAATGCGCAAGATCCTGCTGGGTCATGGCCAGGCGCTGGGGCATGCCGTGCCTTATCGCAATTATGTGGCGCAGGCCCGGCTGGGCAGCAGCGAAGCGGAGCACGAGGCGTTTTTCCGCGAGATGCTCGGCGATATCGACGAGCCGACCCTGCCGTTCGGCCTGCAGGATGTGCAGGGCGAAGGTCACGGTGTGGGCGAGGCCACGCACTTGCTGGACCTCGATCTCAGCCTGCGGCTGCGCGAGCAGGCGCGCCAGGCCGGGGTGAGTGCCGCCAGTTTGTTCCACCTGGCCTGGGCCCGTGTACTGGGCACCTTGTCGGGTCGTCAGAACGTGGTGTTCGGCACCGTGCTGCTGGGGCGCATGCAAGGCGGCGAGGGCGCGGACCGGGCGCTGGGGATGTTCATCAATACCTTGCCGCTGCGCGTGGATGTGGCGCAGGCCAGTGTGCGGGCGGCGGTCAAGTCCACCCATGCGCGGCTCACGGCATTGCTGGGGCATGAACATGCTTCACTGGCCCTGGCCCAGCGTTGCAGCGGAGTCGCGGCGACCACGCCGTTGTTCAGTGCCTTGCTCAACTATCGCCACAGTGCCGGGGTCGAAGACGCGGTGGAGATGGACCAGGCGTGGCACGGCATGTACCTGCTGCACGCCGAAGAACGCACCAACTACCCCATCACCCTGAGCGTCGATGACCTGGGCGAGCAGTTCAACCTCAGCGCGCTGGTGGTCTCGCCGATTGAGGCGCGCCGCATCTGTGACTACCTGCTGACCGCCGTCACGCACTTGGTGCAGGCACTGGAGCAGACGCCGCAGCTGCCGTTGGAGCAGGTCACGGTGTTGCCGGTGGAAGAAGCGCGGCAAGTGCTGCAGGCGTTCAACGCCACGGCGCGTGCCTATCCCGACGGGCAGACTGTGCACGACGTGTTCCAGCAGCAGGCAGCGGCAACGCCGCACGCCGTGGCAGCGGTGCAGGGCGCGGTTTCACTGAGCTACACGCAACTTAACGCGCGGGCCAACCAACTGGCCCACCACTTGCTGGGCCTCGGCGCCGCGCCGGGTGAGCGGGTGGCGATCCTGCTGGAGCGTTCCCTGGATCTGCTGGTGGCCCAGTTGGCGATCAGCAAGTGCGCGGCGGTGTATGTGCCGTTGGACGTGAATGCGCCGACGGATCGCCAAGCCTTCATGATCGAAGACAGCGGCGCGCGCTGGGTGTTGACCACCCGCGCGACCGAGGTGGCGGGCCATCGCCTTGACCTGGACAGCCTCGACCTGAGCGTGGAACCCGAGCACAACCCGAGCCTGGAACAGTCGTCGGAAACCGCGGCCTACATCATGTACACCTCCGGCTCCACCGGCACGCCAAAGGGCGTGCTGGTGCCGCACCGGGCGATCACACGGCTGGTGATCAACAACGGTTATGCCGAGTTCAATCCCCAGGACCGCGTGGCGTTCGCTTCCAACCCGGCGTTCGATGCCAGCACTCTGGACGTGTGGGCACCGTTGCTCAACGGCGGCGCAGTGGTGGTGGTCGATCAGGACACGCTGTTGTCCCGTGAGGCCTTTGCGACCTTGCTGCAAGAGCAGTCGATCAGCGTGCTGTGGATGACTGCCGGTTTGTTCCATCAGTACGCCGAAGGTTTGCTGCCAGTCTTCCCGCAACTGCGCTACCTGATTGTTGGCGGCGATGTGCTGGACCCAAGCGTGATCGCCCGTGTGCTTAAGGACGGTGCGCCGCAGCACCTGTTGAACGGCTATGGCCCCACCGAAGCCACCACCTTCTCGACCACCTATGAGATTCAGCGGGCGGACGAGGGCAGCATTCCGATTGGCAAGCCGGTCGGCAATAGCCGCGCCTACGTGCTGGATGCTCGCCAGCAACCGGTGCCGGTGGGGGTCGCCGGCGAGTTGTACATCGGCGGGCAGGGCGTGGCCCTGGGTTATCTGAACCGTGCCGACCTGACGGCCCACGCGTTCCTGGTCGACCCATTCAACGACGGCGGTTTGATGTACCGCACCGGCGACCTGGTGGCCTGGCGTGGCGACGGTACCTTGCAGTACCTGGGGCGTAACGACCAGCAGGTGAAGATTCGCGGCTTCCGTATCGAACTGGGCGAGATCGAAACGCGCCTGGGCGAACACCCGCAGGTCAAGGACGTGGTGGTGCTGGCGCGTAAGGATGAACCGGGGCACAAGCGTTTGGTGGCCTACTTCACTGAACGCAGCCGAGTGGACATCGAAGCACTGCGCGACTATCTGCATGATCAGTTGCCGGACTACATGGTTCCGGCCGCCTACGTGCGCCTGGACAGCCTGCCGCTGACCAACAACGGCAAGGTCGACCGCAAGGCCTTGCCGGCGCCGGATCAGGACGCGCTGCTCAGCCGTGGCTACGAAGCGCCCCAGGGCCAGATCGAAACCCTGCTGGCACAGATCTGGGCCGACGTGCTCAAGGTCGAGCAAGTGGGGCGCCATGACAACTTCTTCGAACTGGGCGGCCACTCGTTGCTGGCGGTGAGCCTGATCGAACGCATGCGTCAGGTCGAGCTCAGCGCCGATGTGCGGGTGTTGTTCAGCCAGCCGACCCTTGCCGCGTTGGCGGCGGCCGTCGATAACGGACGCATGAGCGCGGCCCCGGCCAATCGCATCAGCCTGGGCTGTGAGCACATTACCCCTGACATGCTGCCCTTGGCCGACCTGGACCAGCCTGGCATTGATCGGGTGGTCGCCGGTGTCCCGGGCGGCGTGGCCAACGTGCAAGATATCTACGCGCTGGCACCCTTGCAGGAAGGCCTGCTGTATCACCACGTCACCGCCAGCCACGGCGATCCGTATCAGCAGCACGCGCTGTTTGCGTTTGACAGCCGCGAGCGCCTGGATGGGTTTGCCCAAGCCCTGCAGGCGGTGATTGCCCGTCACGATATCCTGCGTACCGCGCTGGTCTGGGATGGCCTGGAAACGCCGGTGCAGGTGGTGTGGCGCGAGGCCCCGCTGGGGCTCACGTCATTGTCTGTGGATGAAGACGGCGACGTGGCGGCGCAAGTGCGTGAACAACTCGACCCGAGCCGTTTCCCGCTGGACCTGCGCCGCGCGCCGATGATGCACCTTGGGGTCGCCCATGACCCCCGCCAGCAACGCTGGATCGGCATGCTGGTGTTCCATCACCTGGTCAATGACGCCGCTTCGCTGGGTGTGCTGATGGCGGAAATCGAAGCGCATATGCTCGACCAGCAGCAGCGGTTGCCCGCCAGCGTGCCGTATCGCAACTACGTGGCGCAAACCCGCCAAGGCAAGGACCGCGCCGCCCATGAAGCGTTTTTCCGCGACATGCTCGGCGACTTTGACCAGCCGACCCTGGCGTTCGGCTGGCTCGACACCATGGACGCCGCGAGCAGCGAGCAAGTGCTCGGCAGCGTGCCGGCAGCGCTGGGGCTGCGGATCCGGGCCCAGGCACGTTTGGCCGGGGTGAGTGCGGCGAGCCTGTATCACCTGGCATGGGCACAAATCCTGGGCGCCATGTCGGGCCAGGATGACGTGGTGTTCGGTACCGTGCTGCTGGGCCGTCTGCAAGCCGGTGAGGGCGCCGACCGGGCCTTGGGCATGTTTATCAACACCTTGCCGCTGCGCGTGAAAATGGCCGGCCTGCAGGTCAAGGCAACACTCAAGCACACCCACGCCGGGTTGTCGGCATTGCTGGCCCACGAGCACGCACCGTTAAGCCTGGCGCAACGCTGCAGCGCGGTGGCCGCGCCAACGCCGCTGTTCAACAGCCTGCTCAATTACCGCCATATCACAGCCGCTGATGAACACAGCCAACAGGCCTGGGAAGGTATCGTCGGGCTGGAAAGCGACAGCATCGTCAGCTACCCGCTGGTGCTGGAAGTCGATGACCTGGGCAGTGAGTTCCGCCTGACCGCGCGCGCACCGCGGGTAATCGGTGCGCAGCGCCTGCTGGACTACCTGCTGATCAGCCTGGATAACCTGGCCAATGCACTGGAAATGGCCCCTCGCACGGCCCTGGCGCAACTGTCGGTATTGCCCGCCGCCGAA
>NZ_JBJJLO010000158.1:0-11723 GCF_046230915.1 Pseudomonas sp. KCJK8993 | reverse complement strand
GAGTGGTTTTACCGTGGTCAACGTGACCAATGGTGCCAACGTTGACGTGCGGTTTGTTACGTTCAAATTTTTCTTTAGCCACGACTATTAACTCCTAGCCTAAAGGGGAGGCTGAATCAGCCTTGTTTTTTAACGAGAGCTTCGACGATGTTCGACGGAGCTTCGGCGTATTTGGAGAATTCCATGGAGTAGCTCGCGCGACCCTGAGACATGGAACGAACGTCGGTTGCATAACCGAACATCTCACCCAGCGGCACTTCGGCACGGATAACCTTGCCGGACACCGAGTCATCCATACCCTGGATCAGACCACGACGACGGTTCAGGTCACCCATCACGTCACCCATGTAGTCCTCTGGGGTTACTACTTCAACCTTCATGATCGGCTCAAGCACAACACCGCCGCCCTTCTGGGCCAGCTGCTTGGTCGCCATGGAGGCAGCTACCTTGAACGCCATCTCGTTAGAGTCGACGTCGTGGTAGGAACCATCAAACACAGTAGCCTTCAGGCCGATCAGCGGATAGCCGGCAACGACGCCGTTCTTCATCTGCTCTTCGATACCCTTCTGGATAGCCGGGATGTATTCCTTAGGAACCACACCACCAACAACTTCGTTGGTGAAGACCAGACCTTCGGTGATGTTACCGTTCGCATCAACGTCTGGCTCCGAGAAACGGATCCAGCAATGACCGAACTGACCGCGACCGCCGGACTGGCGAACGAATTTGCCTTCGATCTCGACGTTGCTCTTGCTGATCTTCTCGCGGTACGAAACCTGCGGCTTGCCGATGTTGGCCTCGACGTTGAACTCGCGCTTCATGCGATCAACGAGAATGTCCAGGTGCAGCTCACCCATACCGGAGATGATGGTCTGACCAGTCTCTTCGTCGGTCTTGACGCGGAACGACGGGTCTTCCTGAGCCAGCTTGCCCAGCGCGATACCCATCTTCTCCTGGTCCTGCTTGGTTTTCGGCTCTACCGCTACCGAAATCACAGGCTCCGGGAAATCCATACGCTCAAGGATGATCTGCTTCTCGATATCGCACAGGGTGTCACCAGTAGTGACGTCCTTCATGCCGATCAGAGCAGCGATATCACCTGCACGCACTTCTTTGATTTCTTCGCGCTGGTTCGCGTGCATTTGCACCATACGACCAACACGCTCCTTCTTACCCTTGACCGAGTTGATCACGGAGTCGCCGGAGGTCAGGAAACCCGAGTAAACGCGAACGAAGGTCAGAGTACCAACGAACGGGTCGGTAGCGATCTTGAACGCCAGAGCCGAGAACGGCTCAGCATCGTCCGCATGACGCTCATCGTAATCCGCTTCTACCAGCTCATCCTTCGGCTTCTCGATGAGGTCCGGATGGATACCCTTGATCGCAGGGATCTCGGTTGGAGCAGGCAGGAAGTCGATAACGGCGTCGAGAACCAGGGGAACGCCCTTGTTCTTGAACGAAGAACCGCAGACAGCTGGAACGATCTCGCTAGCCAGGGTGCGTGCACGCAGACCAGCCTTGATCTCCTCAGGAGTCAAGTCACCTTCTTCAAGGTACTTGTTCATCAGCTCTTCGTTGGCTTCGGCAGCAGCTTCAACCATGTTGGAGCGCCACTCGTTAGCCAGGTCCAGCATATCGGCAGGAATTTCTTCCTCGCGATAGGTAGTACCCTTGTCGTCGTCGTTCCAGTAGATAGCCTTCATCTTGATCAGGTCGACCTGACCCTGGAAGTTATCTTCCGAGCCGATAGCCAACTGAACCGGAACCGGAGTGTGACCCAGGCGGTTCTTGATCTGACCAACAACACGCAGGAAGTTGGCACCAGCACGGTCCATCTTGTTCACGTAAACAACACGTGGAACGCCGTACTTGTTGGCTTGACGCCATACGGTTTCGGACTGTGGCTCAACACCGGAAGTACCGCAGAACACCACGACCGCGCCGTCAAGCACACGCAGAGAACGCTCTACTTCAATGGTGAAGTCTACGTGACCAGGGGTATCGATAACGTTTACACGATAGTTATCGTATTGACCGCGCGAACCTTTCCAGAAGGTAGTTACAGCAGCGGAGGTAATGGTAATCCCACGCTCCTGCTCCTGCACCATCCAGTCGGTGGTAGCAGCGCCGTCATGCACCTCACCCATCTTGTGGCTGAGACCTGTGTAGAACAGGATCCGCTCAGTGGTGGTAGTCTTGCCCGCGTCAACGTGAGCACAGATACCGATGTTACGGTAGCGGTTGATTGCTGTAGTACGAGCCATAAAGCCCTCGCAAATTGAATGATGCCGATATTAGAAGCGGTAGTGCGAGAAAGCCTTGTTGGCCTCAGCCATACGGTGTACGTCTTCACGCTTCTTAACTGCAGCACCTTTGCCTTCGGCAGCGTCCAGCAGTTCGCCAGCCAAACGCAGAGCCATAGACTTCTCGCCGCGCTTGCGCGCGAAGTCTACCAACCAGCGCATTGCCAGAGCGTTACGACGGGACGGACGAACTTCGACCGGAACCTGGTAAGTAGCACCGCCTACACGGCGCGACTTCACTTCGACCAGCGGAGCGATGGCGTCGAGAGCTTTCTCGAAGATTTCCAGGGGATCGCTGTTCTTGCGTTCTTTAACTTTTTCCAGCGCGCCATAAACGATACGCTCGGCAACGGCTTTCTTGCCGCTCTCCATAACGTGGTTCATGAACTTGGCGAGGATCTGGCTTCCGTATTTTGGATCGTCCAGAATCTCACGCTTGGCTGCTACGCGACGTCTTGGCATTGATAAGCCCTCAAACGGTCTTCAGGTTAGCTCGGGACAGTTGATCCAGAAGGAAACGTGCCCGACCTTACTCTTATCGACTCAATATAAATAAAATCTGCAAAACGACCGATTACTTCGGACGTTTGGTACCGTACTTCGAACGACCTTGGTTACGACCTTTAACGCCGGAAGTATCCAGGGAGCCGCGAACGGTGTGGTAACGAACACCTGGCAAGTCTTTTACACGGCCGCCACGGATCAGGACGACGCTGTGCTCTTGCAGGTTGTGGCCTTCACCACCGATGTACGAGGAAACCTCGAAACCGTTGGTCAGGCGCACACGGCATACTTTACGCAGTGCCGAGTTAGGTTTTTTCGGCGTAGTGGTGTACACGCGAGTGCACACGCCACGACGTTGCGGGCAGTTCTGCAGCGCAGGCACGTCGGATTTCTCGACGATACGCTTGCGCGGCTGACGTACCAGCTGGTTGATAGTTGCCATCTACTAGCTCCACTGTTGTCTTTCGACATAAACAAAATGGCAAAGCACACGCTCTACCAATTTTAGGGGTACAAGAGTCTAAAGAGGATCTTGGCCCCAGTCAAGACAAGGCCCCGACCTCCCCGATCAGTGAAACTCGACATATTTGTCTCGTTTCTCAATCGGAAAGGTCGGGGCCTCGATCTCAATCTACTGCAGGCATCAGCTACCGCTGGAGTTCAGCGCTTCGGTCAGTGCTGCTTCGACTTCACTTGCGCTCACACGCAGAGGTTTGTCGGCATCACGACGACGCTTACGCTCGTTGTGGTAAGCCAGGCCAGTACCGGCCGGGATCAGACGACCCACGACCACGTTTTCTTTCAGGCCGCGCAGGTAGTCGCGCTTGCCGGTTACCGCCGCTTCGGTCAGTACGCGAGTGGTCTCTTGGAAAGAGGCCGCCGAAATGAACGACTCGGTAGACAAGGACGCCTTGGTGATACCCAGCAGCACGCGGGTGAACTTGGCGATGAACTTGTCCTCGGTACTCAGGCGCTCGTTTTCCACCAGCACGTGAGTCAGTTCCATCTGGTCACCCTTGATGAAGCTGGAATCACCGGACTCGGAGATCTCGACCTTACGCAGCATCTGACGCAGGATCGTCTCGATGTGCTTGTCGTTGATCTTCACGCCCTGCAGACGGTAAACGTCCTGGATCTCGTTGACAATGTACTTGGCCAGCGCACTCACACCCAGCAGACGCAGGATGTCGTGCGGATCGCTCGGACCGTCGGAGATGACTTCGCCGCGGTTCACTTGTTCGCCTTCGAAGACGTTCAGGTGACGCCACTTTGGAATCAGCTCTTCATACGGATCGCTACCGTCGTTCGGGGTAATGACCAGGCGGCGCTTGCCCTTGGTTTCTTTACCAAACGCAATAGTGCCGCTGACTTCTGCCAGGATCGACGCCTCTTTCGGACGACGAGCCTCGAACAAGTCGGCAACACGCGGCAGACCACCGGTGATGTCACGAGTCTTCGAGGTTTCCTGCGGAATACGAGCGATAACATCACCGATCGCAATCTGCGCACCGTCAGCAACACCAACCAGGGCGTTAGCCGGCAGGAAATACTGGGCCGGTACATCGGTACCTGGCAGCAGCAGATCCTTACCATCCATACCCACCATCTTCACGGCAGGACGGATGTCCTTACCGGCCGCTGGACGGTCTTTCACATCAAGCACTTCGATGTTGGTCATACCGGTCAATTCGTCGGTCTGACGCTTGATGGTGATGCCTTCTTCCATGCCCACGTAGGTCACGGTACCTTTCATTTCGGTAACGATCGGGTGGGTGTGCGGGTCCCACTTGGCCACGATGGCGCCAGCGTCGACCTTGTCGCCTTCCTTCACCGAAATCACCGCACCGTAAGGCAGCTTGTAGCGCTCGCGCTCACGACCGAAGTCGTCGGCAATCGCCAGCTCACCGGAACGAGACACGGCCACCAGGTGACCGTCGACACGCTCTACGTGCTTCAGGTTATGCAGACGCACGGTACCGCCGTTCTTCACCTGGACGCTGTCGGCTGCCGAGGTCCGGCTTGCCGCACCACCGATGTGGAACGTACGCATGGTCAGCTGGGTACCTGGCTCACCAATGGACTGGGCAGCGATAACACCGACCGCCTCACCAATGTTCACCAGGTGACCACGGGCCAGGTCGCGACCGTAGCACTTGGCGCAGATACCGTAACGGGTTTCACAGCTGATCGGCGAACGTACAACCACTTCGTCGATGCTGTTGAGTTCGATGAACTCGACCCACTTCTCGTCTACCAGGGTGCCGGCAGGAACGATGACGTCCTCGGTCCCTGGCTTGAATACGTCACGGGCGATAACACGACCCAATACGCGCTCACCCAGAGGTTCTACTACGTCACCGCCTTCAATGTGCGGAGTCATCAGCAGACCGTGTTCAGTGCCGCAATCGATCTCGGTTACAACCAGGTCTTGCGCTACGTCTACCAGACGACGAGTCAGGTAACCGGAGTTCGCAGTTTTCAACGCGGTATCCGCCAGACCTTTACGAGCACCGTGGGTCGAGATGAAGTACTGGAGTACGCTCAGACCTTCACGGAAGTTCGCAGTGATCGGCGTTTCAATGATGGAGCCGTCGGGCTTGGCCATCAGGCCACGCATACCGGCCAGCTGACGGATCTGAGCCGCGGAGCCCCGCGCGCCCGAGTCGGCCATCATGTACATCGAGTTGAACGATTCTTGCTCGACTTCATCGCCATTTCGGTCGACGACCTTCTCCTTCGAGAGGTTGGCCATCATCGCCTTGGAAACTTCGTCGTTGGCCTTCGACCACAGGTCGATCACCTTGTTGTACTTCTCCCCCTGGGTTACCAGGCCGGAAGCGTACTGGCTCTCGATTTCCTTCACTTCATCAGTGGCTGCACCGATGATGCGGGCTTTTTCCTCAGGGATAACGAAGTCGTTAACACCGATGGAAACGCCGGAAATGGTCGAGTAGGCAAAACCGGTGTACATCAACTGGTCAGCGAAGATCACGGTCTCTTTCAGACCAACCACGCGGTAGCACTGGTTGATCAGCTTGGAGATCGCCTTCTTCTTCATCGGCAGGTTGACGACATCGAACGACAGGCCTTTTGGCACAACCTGGAACAACAGCGCACGACCGACAGTGGTGTCTACGATACGAGTGTTGGTCACACTGCTGCCGTCACGATCATTGACGGTTTCAGTGATACGCACCTTGATCTTCGCATGCAACGCGGCTTCACCAGCGCGGAATACGCGGTCGACTTCCTGCAGGTCCGCGAATACACGACCTTCGCCCTTGGCGTTGATGGCTTCACGGGTCATGTAGTACAGACCCAGTACCACGTCCTGCGACGGAACGATGATTGGCTCACCGTTGGCTGGCGACAGGATGTTGTTGGTCGACATCATCAGCGCACGCGCTTCAAGCTGGGCTTCCAGCGTCAGCGGTACGTGCACAGCCATTTGGTCTCCGTCGAAGTCGGCGTTGTACGCGGCGCAGACCAGCGGGTGCAGTTGGATAGCCTTGCCTTCGATCAGTACCGGCTCAAAGGCTTGGATACCCAGACGGTGAAGGGTCGGTGCACGGTTGAGCAGTACGGGGTGTTCGCGAATCACTTCGGCGAGAACGTCCCAGACCTCTGGCAACTCACGCTCGACCATCTTCTTGGCGGCCTTGATGGTGGTCGCCAGACCACGCATTTCCAGCTTGCCGAAAATGAACGGCTTGAACAGCTCGAGAGCCATCTTCTTCGGCAGACCGCACTGGTGCAGACGCAGGGTCGGACCTACGGTAATTACCGAACGGCCGGAGTAGTCAACACGCTTACCGAGCAAGTTCTGACGGAAACGACCTTGCTTACCCTTGATCATGTCGGCCAGGGATTTCAGAGGACGCTTGTTCGAACCGGTGATAGCGCGACCGCGACGACCGTTGTCGAGCAGTGCATCGACCGCTTCCTGCAGCATGCGCTTTTCGTTACGCACGATGATGTCAGGTGCCGACAGATCCAGCAGGCGCTTCAGACGGTTGTTACGGTTGATCACTCGACGATACAGATCGTTGAGGTCGGAAGTAGCGAAGCGACCGCCATCCAGCGGAACCAGTGGACGCAGATCTGGCGGCAGAACCGGCAGAACGGTCAGCACCATCCACTCAGGCAGGTTGCCGGAGCCCTGGAAGGCTTCCATCAACTTCAGGCGCTTGGACAGCTTCTTGATCTTGGTTTCCGAGTTGGTTTGCGGAATCTCTTCACGCAGGCGGCCAATCTCGTGCTCCAGGTCGATAGCGTGCAGCAGTTCGCGGACAGCTTCGGCACCCATGCGGGCATCGAAGTCATCACCGAACTCTTCCAACGCCTCGAAGTACTGCTCGTCGTTCAGCAGCTGGCCCTTCTCCAGGGTGGTCATGCCCGGGTCGATAACGACGTAGCTCTCGAAGTAGAGCACGCGCTCGATATCACGCAGGGTCATGTCCATCAGCAGGCCGATACGGGACGGCAGCGACTTCAGGAACCAGATGTGGGCGACTGGAGAGGCCAGTTCGATGTGCGCCATGCGCTCACGACGAACCTTGGCCAGCGCGACTTCAACGCCGCACTTCTCGCAGATCACACCACGATGCTTCAAGCGCTTGTACTTACCGCACAGGCACTCGTAATCCTTCACTGGACCAAAAATCTTGGCGCAGAACAGGCCGTCGCGCTCAGGTTTGAACGTACGGTAGTTGATGGTTTCCGGCTTTTTAACTTCACCGAACGACCACGAACGGATCATCTCAGGCGAGGCCAATCCGATACGGATAGCGTCGAACTCTTCGACTTGACCCTGGTTTTTCAGCAAATTCAGTAGGTCTTTCAAGGCCTTTCCTCCTGGCGGAGCAGGAAGCGGGCAATACCTGCCCCGCTCCCCTTCGCGTCACGTGTTATTCGGTTTCCAGATCGATATCGATGCCGAGGGAACGAATTTCCTTGATCAACACGTTGAAGGACTCGGGCATGCCCGGCTCCATACGGTGATCGCCATCCACGATGTTCTTGTACATCTTGGTACGGCCGTTCACATCGTCCGACTTCACTGTGAGCATTTCTTGCAGAGTGTATGCAGCACCGTATGCTTCCAGTGCCCAGACCTCCATCTCCCCGAAACGCTGACCACCGAACTGCGCCTTACCACCCAGCGGCTGCTGGGTAACCAGGCTGTACGAACCGGTAGAACGAGCGTGCATCTTGTCGTCTACCAAGTGGTTCAGTTTCAGCATGTACATGTAGCCAACGGTAACTGGACGCTCGAACTTGTTGCCGGTACGGCCGTCGGTCAGCTGCATCTGGCCGCTTTCTGGCAGGTCCGCCAGTTTCAGCATGGCCTTGATTTCGCTTTCCTTGGCACCGTCGAACACCGGAGTGGCCATCGGCACACCGCCGCGCAGGTTGTTCGCCAGGTCCAGGATCTCCTGATCCGAGAAGCTGTCCAGGTCTTCGTTGCGACCACCGATCTGGTTGTAGATCTCGTCCAGGAAAGTACGCAGTTCTGCGACCTTACGCTGCTCTTCGACCATGCGGTTGATCTTCTCGCCCAGCCCTTTGGCCGCCAGGCCAAGGTGAGTTTCGAGAATCTGACCAACGTTCATACGCGAAGGTACGCCCAGAGGGTTCAGTACGACATCGACCGGAGTACCGTTGGCGTCGTGCGGCATATCTTCGACCGGCATGATCACGGAGACCACACCCTTGTTACCGTGGCGACCGGCCATCTTGTCGCCAGGCTGGATGCGACGACGGATTGCCAGGTAGACCTTGACGATTTTCAGCACGCCCGGAGCCAGGTCATCGCCCTGCTGCAGCTTGCGTTTCTTGTCTTCGAACTTGTCGTCCAGCAAGCGACGGCGATCGACGATGTAGGCCTGCGCCTTCTCGAGCTGCTCGTTCAGAGCATCTTCCGCCATACGCAGCTTGAACCACTGGCCGCGCTCAAGACCATCGAGCACTTCATCAGTGATGTCCTGGCCTTTCTTCAGGCCTGCACCACCTTCGGCCTTATGGCCGACCAGGGCTGCACGCAAACGTTCAAAGGTCGCGCCCTCAACGATGCGGAACTCTTCGTTCAGATCCTTACGGATCTCGTCCAGCTGGCTCTTCTCGATCGACAGCGCACGCGAGTCACGCTCAACGCCGTCACGAGTGAAGACCTGAACGTCGATGACAGTACCTTTGGTACCGGTAGGCACGCGCAGGGAGGTGTCTTTAACGTCGCTGGCCTTTTCACCGAAGATCGCACGCAGCAGCTTCTCTTCCGGAGTCAGCTGGGTCTCGCCTTTCGGAGTGACCTTACCAACCAGGATGTCGCCGGCGCCGACTTCAGCACCCACATAAACGATACCGGCCTCGTCCAGCTTGTTCAGCGCAGCCTCACCCACGTTCGGGATGTCCGCGGTGATTTCCTCTGGACCAAGCTTGGTGTCACGCGCCACGCAGGTCAGTTCCTGGATGTGGATCGTGGTGAAGCGGTCTTCTTGAACCACGCGCTCGGAGAGACAGATGGAGTCTTCGAAGTTGAAGCCGTTCCATGCCATGAACGCGATGCGCATGTTCTGACCCAGAGCCAGTTCACCCATGTCGGTGGACGGGCCGTCGGCCATGATGTCGCCACGCTGGACCTTGTCACCCTTGCTCACCAGCGGACGCTGGTTGATGCAGGTGTTCTGGTTCGACCGGGTGTACTTGGTGAGGTTGTAGATATCCACACCAGCTTCACCGGTTTCGACTTCATCATCAGCTACGCGAACAACGATACGGCTGGCATCGACCGAGTCGATCACGCCGCCGCGGCGAGCAACCACGCAAACGCCGGAGTCACGGGCAACGTTGCGCTCCATGCCGGTACCTACCAGCGGCTTGTCGGCACGCAGGGTTGGCACAGCTTGACGCTGCATGTTGGAACCCATCAATGCACGGTTGGCGTCGTCGTGCTCGAGGAACGGAATCAGCGATGCTGCGACCGAAACTACCTGCTTAGGCGAAACGTCCATCAGGGTGACGTCTTCCGGCGCCTTGACGGTGAATTCGTTCAGGTGACGAACAGCTACCAGTTCATCGACCAATTGGCCTTTTTCGTTCATGGTCGCCGAAGCCTGGGCGATCACATGATCGGCCTCTTCAATGGCAGACAGGAACACGATCTCGTCGGTTACCAGACCTTCCTTCACCACGCGGTACGGGCTTTCCAGGAAGCCATACTGGTTGGTGCGGGCATAGGCTGCCAGGGAGTTGATCAGACCGATGTTCGGACCTTCAGGCGTTTCGATCGGGCATACGCGACCGTAGTGGGTCGGGTGTACGTCACGGACTTCGAAGCCTGCACGCTCACGGGTCAAACCGCCTGGGCCGAGTGCAGAAACACGGCGCTTGTGGGTGATCTCCGACAGCGGGTTGTTCTGGTCCATGAACTGCGACAGCTGGCTGGAACCGAAGAACTCCTTCACAGCCGCAGCCACAGGCTTGGCATTGATCAGGTCCTGCGGCATCAGGCCTTCGCTTTCGGCCATCGACAGACGTTCCTTGACCGCACGCTCAACACGCACCAGGCCTACGCGGAACTGGTTCTCGGCCATCTCGCCTACACAACGCACGCGACGGTTACCCAGGTGGTCGATGTCGTCGACGATGCCTTTACCGTTACGGATGTCGACCAGGGTCTTCAGAACAGCAACGATATCTTCCTTGCACAGTACGCCCGAACCCTCGATCTCGGTACGACCGATACGACGGTTGAACTTCATGCGACCAACGGCGGAGAGGTCATAGCGCTCTGGGCTGAAGAACAGGTTGTTGAACAGCGTCTCGGCGGCATCCTTGGTTGGCGGCTCACCAGGACGCATCATGCGATAAATCTCTACCAGCGCTTCCAGTTGGTTGCCGGTGGAGTCGATCTTCAACGTGTCGGAAATGAACGGACCGCAGTCGATATCGTTGGTGTACAGGGTCTCGATGCGAACGACCTGAGCCTTGGCGATCTTCGCCAGCAGTTCGGTGTTCAGCTCGGTGTTGCACTCTGCCAGGATTTCGCCGGTAGCCGGGTGCACGATGGCCTTGGCGGTGGTACGACCCAGGACGTAGTCCAGAGGCACGTCGAGTTCCTTGATACCGGCCTTTTCCAGCTGGTTGATATGGCGAGCGGTGATACGACGACCTTGCTCGACAATAACCTTGCCTTTGTCGTCCTGAATGTCCAGAACCGCTACTTCACCACGCAGGCGCTGAGGCACCAGCTCCAGGCTCAGGCTTTCGCCTTTCACGTGGAATACGTTGGTGGTGTAGAACGCGTCCAGCACTTCTTCAGTGGTGTAGCCCAGCGCACGCAGCAGTACCGACGCAGGCAGTTTGCGACGACGGTCGATACGTACGAACACGCAGTCTTTCGGGTCGAACTCGAAGTCCAACCACGAACCGCGGTAAGGAATGATTCGCGCGGAGTACAGGAGCTTACCGGAGCTGTGCGTCTTGCCACGGTCGTGGTCAAAGAATACGCCAGGGGAACGGTGCAACTGGGAAACGATCACACGCTCGGTACCGTTAATAACGAAGGTACCGTTCTCAGTCATCAGGGGAATTTCACCCATGTAGACTTCTTGCTCTTTGATGTCCTTGATCGCTTTGTTCGACGATTCTTTGTCGAAAATGATCAGACGAACTTTTACCCGCAAAGGTACGGCGTAAGTTACGCCACGCAACACGCATTCTTTGACATCAAACGCCGGTTCGCCCAAGCGATAACCGACATACTCCAACGCAGCATTGCCGGAGTAGCTGATGATCGGGAAAACGGATTTGAAGGCCGCATGCAGGCCCACGTCGCGGAACTGATCTTTAGTCGCTCCCGCTTGCAAGAATTCACGATACGAATCCAGCTGGATGGCCAGGAGGTAAGGCACATCC
>NZ_JBJJLO010000157.1:0-11750 GCF_046230915.1 Pseudomonas sp. KCJK8993 | reverse complement strand
AGTTAGTGCAAATCAATAACCAAACGAAATCAGCGACAAAACCCATAGAAGCAAACTTGGCATAAAAGTGGCTTGAGTCGAAACATGTTTTGTATACAAAAACTATCAAAACATACATACACTCACCATCCGCACCCCCCAGGTTGCGGATGCCCCGAAGCCAGGTGATTCCACCCTACGCGGAAGATTGTCGAGCCCAGGCTCGGGCACAGTCATCCAGAGGCGGAATCGGAGTACGCCGGAATGCAGACCCGCCCTTCTCACGACATCGCACTGGACACCGCCTCCGCCCTGCACTCGTACACCTCGTCACAGCCCATGATCGACAGCGATCAAGGGTCCGTCGCCCTCAGCCCACGCCTGCACAACCATGACCTGGCGCCCACCAGGATCGCGGGCCGGCGCTGGGGCCGCTACAGCCTCTTCGCGCTGTGGACCAACGATGTGCACAACATCGCCAACTACTCCTTCGCCATCGGCCTGTATGCCTTGGGCCTGGCTGGCTGGCAGATCCTGCTGAGCCTGGGTATCGGCGCACTGCTGGTCTATGGCTTCATGAACCTCTCCGGTTACATGGGGCAGAAGACCGGCGTACCGTTCCCGGTGATCAGCCGCATCGCCTTCGGCATCCATGGCGCGCAGATCCCGGCCTTGATCCGCGCCGTGATCGCCATCGCCTGGTTCGGCATCCAGACCTACCTGGCCTCGGTGGTGTTGCGCGTGTTGCTCACCGCCGTCCATCCAGGCTTCGCGGCCTACGACCATGACGCGATCCTCGGCCTGTCGAGCCTGGGCTGGGCCTGTTTCGTGACGATCTGGCTGGCGCAGCTGGCGATCCTGGCCTACGGCATGGAGACCATCCGGCGCTACGAAGCCCTCGCCGGTCCGATCATCCTGCTGACCGTGGCCTGCCTCGCCGCCTGGATGTACACCCAGGCCGATGGGCGCATTGCCTGGTCGATCCGCGAGCCCCTGAGCGGTGGTGAAATGTGGCGGCAGATCTTCGCCGGCGGCGCCCTCTGGCTGGCGATCTACGGCACCATGATCCTCAACTTCTGCGACTTCTCCCGCTCGGCACCGTGCCGCCGCACCATCACCGAAGGCAATTTCTGGGGGTTGCCGGTGAACATCCTGGTGTTCGCCATCATCACCGTGCTGCTGTGCGGCGCGCAGTTCCAGATCGACGGCAAGATCATCGAAAGCCCCACCGACCTCATCGCCGCGATCCCCAGCACCCTATTCCTGATCCTGGGCTGCCTGGCATTCCTGATCGTCACCGTGGCAGTGAACATCATGGCCAACTTCGTCGCCCCGGCCTTCGTCCTCAGCAACCTGGCGCCCCGGCACCTGACCTTCCGCCGGGCCGGGCTGATCAGCGCCACCCTCGCGGTGCTGATCCTGCCGTGGAATCTCTACGACAGCCCCCTGGTGATCCAGTACTTCCTGGCCGGCCTCGGCGCGCTGCTGGGCCCGCTGTACGGGGTGATCATGGTGGACTACTGGATCCTGCGCAAAGGCCGGGTCGACGTGCCGCAGCTGTACAGCGAAGATCCCCGGGGCATCTATTTCTACAGCCGCGGGGTCAACCTGCGGGCGGTGGCGGCGTTCCTTCCCGCGGCGCTGATCGCCATCGTCCTGGCCCTGGCCCCGGGATTGGCCAGCATCTCGCCGTTCTCCTGGCTGGTGGGTGCCGCCATCGCCGGCCTGCTGTACCTGATCATCGCCAAGCGCCAGCCGCACTATGCGGACGTCAGCGGCGAATCGATCGCCGTGGACGATGCCGGTCATTGAGCTCCCATGCATGGCCCGCTCCGCCGGGCCTGGACCTATCCAACCTGCAAGGAACCCCCATGCGAATTCTCGTGGTCAACGTCAATACCACCGACAGCATCACCCAGGCGATCGCCCAACAGGCCCGCAGCGTTGCCGCCCCGGGCACCGAGATCATCGGCCTGACGCCCTACTTCGGCGCCGAATCGGTGGAAGGCAACTTCGAAAGCTACCTGGCGGCCATCGCCGTGATGGATCGGGTACTGGCCTATGACCAGCCCTATGACGCGGTGATCCAGGCCGGCTACGGCGAGCACGGCCGCGAGGGCCTGCAGGAGCTGCTGAATGTACCGGTGGTGGACATCACCGACGCCGCCGCCAGCACCGCGATGTTCCTCGGCCACGCCTATTCGGTGGTGACCACCCTGGACCGCACCGTGCCGTTGATCGAAGACCGCCTCAGGCTCTCGGGCCTGGACCAACGCTGCGCCTCGGTGCGCGCCAGCGGCCTGGCGGTGCTGGAGCTGGAGGAAGATCCGGCGCGGGCGGTGGAGGCCATTGTCCGCCAGGCGGAACTCGCGGTGACCCAGGACAAGGCCGAGGTCATCTGCCTGGGCTGCGGCGGCATGGCCGGTCTGGATGAGCAGATCCGCCAGCGTACCGGCGTGCCGGTGGTGGACGGGGTGACGGCAGCAGTGACCATCGCCGAGGCCCTGGTGCGCCAGGGCCTGTCGACCTCCAAGGTGCGCACCTATGCCACGCCACGCCCCAAGCGGGTCAGCGGCTGGCCGATGCGCCAGGGCCGCTGAGCCGAGCGGGCCGCTAGACCGCGCTGAAGGCCTGGGCCAGTCCCTGTTCGGCGAACTGCTGGATCACGAAGTCGACGAAGGCCCGGGTCTTGCCCGGCAACATCTTGTGCTCGGCGTAGTAGATCGAGGTGAAGCCATCATCCACGTACCAGTCCGGCAGTACCCGCCGCAGGGCGCCGGAGCGCAGGTGATTGACCGCGAACGGCATGCTCACCAGGGCCACGCCCAGCCCCTGGGCGGCAGCAATGCAGGCCGCCTCGGAATCACTCATGGTCATGGCCGCCTTGAGCTCCAGAGGTTGCTGTCCCCCTGCTCGCCCTGTCAGCTGCCAGGTGCGGATACGCCCGGTCTGCGGGGAGCGGATCAGGATGCCGCGGCAATCGCGCAGGTCCGCAGGCTCGCTGATCGGCCCTCGCCCATGCAGGTAGGCTGCGCTGGCCACCAGCACCCGATGGGCCGGGGTCAGGCGCCGGGCCACCACGCCGGGCGGCAGCTCGAAGCCACCGCCGATGGCGGCATCGAAGCCCTGGCCGATCAGGTCTACCTGGCGGTTATCGAAATGCCAGTCCGGCTGGATATCCGGATAACGGGCCAGGAACGCGCCCAGCAGCGGCACGATGTACAGGCAACCGAACACTGTGCCCACGCTGACCTTGAGGGTACCGGCGGGCCGCCCCTGGGCGTTGGCCAGGCTGCTCACGGCATGCTGGATGGTGTGCAGGCTGTCGCTGACTTCCGCCAGGAACAGGCGGCCGGCCTCGGTCAGGGTGAGGCGCCGGGTACTGCGCTGGAACAGCCTGACCCCCACCCGCGCCTCCAGCTTGGCCACGCTCTTGCCCACCGCCGCCGGGGTCAGCCCCAGGCGCCGTGCCGCTTCGGCAAAACTGCCGACTTCGGCGCTGCGAACGAAACACTCGATGCTGCTAAAGCCTTCCATACACCGGAATTCCAAACTTTTGGTTTACACAGAGTATAGGGATTACCCGCTACCCAGGACTCAATCAGCGCTCGATACTGGGCTCCACCCAAGGCATTCGCCTTTCAATCCAGGAGACCTACATGAGCAAGTTCGACCTCAGCGGCAAAGTGGCCTTGATCCAGGGCGGTTCCCGCGGCATTGGCGCCGCCATCGTCGAGCGCCTGGCGGCCGAAGGCGCTGCCGTGGCCTTCACCTACGTCAGCTCGGCGGATAAAGCCCGGGCCCTGCAAGAACACATCATCGCCCAGGGCGGCCAGGCCTTGGCCATCCAGGCCGACAGCGCCGACGCCGCAGCCATTCGCCAGGCCGTAGGCCGCACGGTGGAGGCGTTCGGCCGCCTGGATATCCTGGTCAACAATGCCGGGGTGCTGGCGGTGGCACCGCTGGATGAGTTCCAGTTGGAAGACTTCGACCGGACCCTGGCGATCAACGTCCGCAGCGTCTTCATCGCCACCCAGGAAGCCGCCCGGCACATGGGCGAAGGCGGCCGCATCATCAACATCGGCAGTACCAACGCCGACCGCATGCCTTTCGCCGGTGGCGGCCCCTATGCCATGAGCAAGGCCGCGCTGGTGGGCCTGACCAAGGGCCTGGCCCGGGACCTGGGCCCGCGCGGTATCACCATCAACAACGTGCAACCCGGCCCGGTGGACACCGACATGAACCCGGCCGACAGCGATTTTGCCGCCAGCCTGATGGATCTCATGGCGGTGGGCCGCTATGGGCGCGCCGAGGAAGTGGCGGGATTCGTGGCCTACCTGGCCAGCCCCGAAGCGGCCTATATCACCGGTGCCAGCTTGAGCATCGACGGTGGTTTCGGCGCCTGAAGCCCCGGGCAAAAAAACGCCGGGCTACCCTTGCCGGGGCCCGGCGTCTTGCTTGCTGCGACGGCCTGGCCGTGCGGCGTCAGCGCCACGCCAGGTGCGGCAAGCCGCAGGCGGCGGGCTGGAAGCTTCGCAGCGAACGCAGGATCCCATCGGCATGGGCGAACTTATGATCGGCCATGGCCGGGTCGGGCACCGCGATCGCGGTCATGCCGGCGGCCTTGGCGGCAGTCACGCCGAACGGCGAATCCTCGAACACCAGGCATTCGGCCGGATCGACCCCCAGGCGCCGCGCCGCGGTCAGGAAGATGTCCGGCGCCGGCTTGGCGGCGGTCACTTCCGGGTCGTCGGCGGTGACGATGGTGTCGAACAGGGCGAACCAGTCACCATGGCGGGTGGTTTTCTCGACGAAGGACATCTGCGAGGAGCTGGTACCCACGGCGATCGGAATCCGGTGCTCCTTGAGATGGCGCACCAGCTGCTGCGCACCGGGCATCGCCTCGGCCCGGGGAAAGCGCTCGCGCATCAGCGGCTCGCGCATCACCAGGAACTCCTCGGCAGTGATCGGCAGGTCCAGGGCCTGCACCACATAACGCGCGAGGTCGGCGGCGCCACGGCCGATGATGTTCTGCTTGATGGTCCAGTCGTAGGAACGGCCATAACGCTCGGCGATCAACTGGGTGATCTCGGTGTAGATGCCCTCGGTATCCAGCAGCAGACCGTCCATGTCGAAAATGACCGCCTTGATCGGCCCAAAATCATTCAACTGTGCATTCATCGCATCTGATCCGTTAGCAAAAGTACATTCCAGGGAGCGGCTCAGGTACGGCCCGTTCGTTGGCCAGCCTTTCGATGAAAGGGTTCAGCAGCATAGCGGCGGGCCTGTGCCAGGGGCAACCCGGAACAGATGCGATGGGCACGCAGGCCTCAATCGCTCGGATCGGCCCCAGGAGCCTCCGAGCCGGAGGCTTCTTGCAAGGGGACGCGGGCATCGTCCAGCAAGGAGCCGGGATCCTCGTTCCCCGGATCGTTGATCCCCCCGGACTCCTCGGACAGGGATTGTTGGGCACTGCCTGGACCTTCACGGGCCATGATCGCCTCCTCGATCGCCAGGACCATCCTGGCAAGTATGGCGAAACCTGGGCGAGGCGCACAAAAAACCCGGCGCATGGCCGGGTTCTCGGGTTGCTTGCGCCTGGATCAGTGACGCTTCTTGTGCCCCATGCTGCTGCCCAGGGCACCGCCCGCCGCACCACCGATGCCAGCACCGACAGTGGCGCCGGTGCTGCCGCCCAGGCGATTGCCGATCAACGAGCCACCAGCCGAACCCAGGCCGCCACCGATCGCCGCCTTGGTCCGGCTGCCCTTGCGCGCACCAGCCGCGCTGCCGGCTGCCCCGGCGACACCCGCGCCGATGGCCGCTCCGGTGCTGCCGCCAAGCTTCTGCCCCACCACATTGCCCAGCGCGCCGCCGAGGCCACCGCCAATGGCTGCCGTACCGTCGCCGGCCATCGCGCCTTGGGCCAGCAAAAGTCCCACAACCAGGGCAGGGAGAGTTAAACGCATGACTTGAACCTCGAAAAAAGACTGTCGAACTGACATGTAAGAACCCGGCGCCGCATGACTCGACGCAGGTCACCGCGAAACCACCCGGGATTTGGCGCCGGATTGGACAACCAATTCCAGAAGAGTTTTATCACCACGCAAAAAAAAGCCCGCTGGGGAACGGGCTAGGGTGTTGCGTTTAACGGATGGTTCGAGCCTACGCAGGCAGATGTGAAGAAAGCGTGAAAAATTTCACCACCAGGCCAGACGTCCCTCCAACGCGGCCTCTGTCGCCCCCGGCCTGCGGGCGTGGCGGCGCGAGTGAAAAATTTTCTGCCGCCCGTCACCCGCGCCTCGTCGCCCCCATACAAAAAGCCCCGCAAGTGCGGGGCAGTCGTTACTCAAGATCGCTTGTTCTTGGGCAGGGCCCGAGGAAAAAACATCGTATTGCTGGCGACCGATGTCACCGCGGATTTTTTCCTGACGACATTCGCAGAGGTCTGAACCTTCGCCTCGAATGCCGCCTGCCCGCAACGCACCAAGTTGTTGATTGGGAACTCATCCCCGTTGTCTTCGATATAAGCAAGACTCCTCATCTCCCAGCTCCCTCCAACAACCGACCAGCACCGGCAAGCTCCTGATTGCCTGGAAAGTACTGATCGTCACGGCGCTTGAGACTAGACAGTCATTCGCCGACCTGCCGGCCAAAGCACCGCAGGCGCCGACGAGCGGCCAGCCAGTGGAAGAAAAACTGATCCAGGGCAAATTTTCCCTCGGCGTTCAGCTGTCGTACGCCGCCAGGGCCCGGGCCAGGCGCATGTCGTCGGCATCACTGGCAGGATGCAGTGTCCGGTAGCAACGCAGCGCCTGCTCCAGCTGGGCGCCGCGAATCTGGCCCCCGGAACCGACGAAGGCCAGGGCATCGCCCTTGGCCGAATGAAAGATCTCGCCAGGATTGGATGTGGTGCCCAAGGTGCCGAACGTGGTCAGGCCGGTCACGCCGGTGACCATCATCGAGGCCCGGTCCACGGGGTTCCTCTCCTCTCCCGCCATCACCACGAGCGGGGCGACGCACAACGCACAGATCAATAACGCCTGATTGCAACTCTTCATCGGTGGATCGCCCCCCTGGGCCAAGGCAGGCGCGCAACTTAGCATCCGGCTTGCCCAGGCGCAGCCTCAATGACATACGGACTGACCAGGACCATCAAATCCCAGCCCCCTGGGTCGGGCCGGCAAACTGTCGGCGTCGCCGCCCTTGCCCTGCCAGTCGGCTGACACCCGGGACGCCAGCTTGCCTGGCGGTATTCAGGCCGCCGGGGCGGACAGCTCGAACAGACTGCGAATGGTGCCCTGGATACGCAGGATGTCCGAAAGCGCATACAGCCCCACCGAAGGGGCCAGGTGGCGGCTATCCGGTGGATTGGCGACACAGGCGGCAATCAGTGTCAGCTGGTTGGCAGGATCGGGCTGGAACTTGATGCCGCTCACGCAATACAGGCTCTTGCGCCGAATGCCATCGTCATAGAGCTCGCCCTGGGCCGGTGCTTGCTGCAACTGGTCCAGCGTCGGCACCTGGTCGAATGCCTGGGCGTAGAACTCGATGATCGGGCTCTCGTTGATGCTGCCCAGACGGTGCACATAAGCGGCGTAGAACCGGTTTTCCAGGTGAATGGCCAATACGTCGCCAGCACGGTAGAACGTCACGGAGTCCGGGAGCGCCGGCTTGCGCGCCAGGGACACGGGAGGCGCTTGCAGGCCAGCACTGAATTCCTGCGAGCGCTGATAAAACTTGTCCCCCAGGGCCACCGCTCGATTCAGTTCCTCGATCGCCTCAACGGCCCGGGCGGTAATGCCCGGCTCGGCCAGTCCATATTTATGTAGCAGCGTGGCCAGCGCGAGCCAGGCCTTGTGCCGGTAGAGCGGCGCGACCTGGGACTCATCCGCCAGCAGCACGCAATTCCAGCGAGCCAGCAGGCTTGGCAACACCGCATCGATCCGCGAGCCCTGGTGCCCTTGCTGCTGCGCGACCATCGCCTTCCAGGTCAGCCGCGCGAGGTCCTCGTCCAAAGCCTGGACCAAGTGCCTGGCGGCCAGTTTCTCCAGTAACTGCTGATGTTTCACCCGCTCATCTCCATTCGATGCATCGTCCAGTGCCCTCCCGGGTGGCTATCGCCGGCGTATCCGCTGTAGCCGTTGTTTGCTTCAATGCGGCCTGCACGGGGCCTGTAGCACGCCAAGCGCCCTACTCCACGAAAATCGCGCAATGATAACGATCGACGCCTTCAAGGCATACGGCACCCACACCGGTTCGCCTGCGCAAATGCCACTGGACGAAATAACCCTGCTCGCCTCGCCCGTCGCCCTCAGGGTGCTGGGGAGTTTCCTGCTGCGGGCCGCACAACGCATGCAGGAAGACGGTATGGAACACCTGCACCTGCAGGATGCCTGGGCCGGCTTCGATCCCGGGCGGCACGTGGACCTAGTGCTGGTGAATAACGAGCAGGCCGCCGCACACGCCCCGTAAATCACGACCGGCGACAGCGCCGACACTCCCCCGGATACGACCAATGAACGCCAGTCCCTCAGGTGCATCCCTACCGGCCTTACAGGAGTACGCCGCCCATTGCCTGGATGCCTATTGTCAGGCGCAAGACATCGCCCATCCGTGCATCGACGAACGGCTGGAGCATCTGCGATCCCTGGCCAGCTACCCGAACCTGGCCTTGTGGGAACAGGCCGGTGCCGAGCTGGCCCTGAACGGTCGGGGCGACGACATGCCAACAACGCTTCGCGCGATGTTCGACACACAACAGGCCGAACAACTGCATACATTGGTCTGCCATGTCGTGGAGGTCGGCCTGGCGGATATGTATGGCCAGGACTCGACGCTGCCCCGACACTTCCTGGCACAGGTGGAGGCGATGCTGGAAAGGGCAAGCGGGAAATTGCCCAGCGACAGGCACCCCGCCTGAGCGCGCCAGTACAACCGAGAACGATGAAGTTCTCGGCGGGAGGCTATTTCTGCAGGCAACAAAAAACCCCTGAAAGCCATGGGCCTTCAGGGGTTTCTTGTATCTAATATGGCGGTGAAGGAGGGATTCGAAAGTACCCGCACCCTCGATCTCTAAGCCGAGGCCCCGGAATACAAGGGCTCCAGCGGTTCCAGCAGTGAGAAAACGTTCCCATGCCATTCCCATGGACCTCAACTAATAGCTCGCTACGCGTGCACGCCATGCGTAGAAGCGACTGAAATTCAAGGTATAGACGCCTCGATAAAAAGAGTAATTTCAGTAATCTTGACCGCTTTCTAGCCCACAGCCCTTGATTTTCGCGGGTTAAGCCAAATTCTGAAAAGTAATACTCAAGTAACCTTTAAGTAATCAGATTACTCTTTGTTCGGGTGACACTGACCACCAATAAAACCCTTTAAAATCAATAGGTTGATAAAAATTACTTTTCTGATTACTTCTCCATTACTCAGCTTTGTAACCTGACAAACCCAGTAAATACAGGGCCTACAGCATTGGTCCACCCTAGGTGTTGCTGTAGTTACTCTTTTTTCAAGCCCCCACCTACCCACTGAGTCGAACGCCAGGTTTCGTTGCTGCCCTCATGGCCTGCATATCGTTTCGATACCCCAGTATTTCCTCTACCTATGCAGGGTTCCGCAGGCTTTTATCACCCCAGGAAGGCGCTAGAGCCTCCAGACAGGCGCCGTTTTGAGTAGCTTGCAGGGGTGCAGAAAAAACGACCCATTTAGCCCGCAGGCGAGGTGGGGGGACGACGGCGCGCGCCAGGGCTAAACAATCATGGCCGGCCCCCTGAATGCACCACAACAGTGCACACCGGTAAGCCCCCCCTAGCCGCTCCAGCGCAGCTCGCAGGAGCACACCAGGCACGGAGGTCAGTGGAGAGCAATAGAGGCGTTGTGAACCGCTGAGGGGCACCGCTACTATCGGGCATCCTCGATATTGGCAGGGAGAATCCCATGCAAGTAGCCCAGCACGTGATACCTGTACCGTTCTATGAGGACACCGTTGTCCTTGTCGGTAAAGACAATGAGCCGCTGGTGGCAATGAAGCCGATCGTCATCAACATGGGGCTGGACTGGAAAAGCCAGCACGTGAAAGTTACGGAAAAGTTCAGTTCAGTTGTGGTGGAAATCACCACAACTGGAGGTGATGGCAAACAATACGCAATGACCTGTCTCCCGCTTCGCAAGCTCCCGGCATGGCTGTACTCAATCAGTCCCAGCAAGGTAGCCCCAGATCTACGTGATAAAGTCATCCGCTACCAGGAAGAATGCGACGACGCATTGTGGAGTTACTGGACCAAAGGTAGCGCCGAGCGGACTGGGACGCCGAACGTCAATCAGCAGATAGCGCTCTCCCGTCACCGCATCACGCTACTCAAGGAGTTGAACAGAACACGTAATAACGCGTTACGTGCCGCACTCCATGAGCAACTGGATCAAACATCTCGCCAGTTGGGGTTGTCGACACCGGGACTTGAAACGATAGGAAGGGCTGAGCCGGATGTACCGGATCTAGTCACAGAGTTCTGGGATCTGTTTTACCACCTCAGCGCGCAACCGGAGGGGCACAAGCTCAACCACGCCGTAGCGCCAGGGAAACTTGCTATCAACTTGAATGAGGTGGCTCGAGTAGCCCAGGCACAACGCTGCACAATGCCCAATCTATCCGAGTTGCGGCATGCCTTACGCCTCAGCCAGCATCCGCGGTTTGTCGAAGCCAACAAATGCAGCCACTCAGCGCATGCCCGCAACGACGAAGGCAAGGCGCAAAGTATCAGATGCTGGATTTTCACTGTAGAACAGGACGCTGACTGAGCAACCCACCATAAGTACTGTCGAAATGACAACGGTTAAGGAGGGGGGACGACGACGCGTGCCAGGTCGTGGAGCAGACCAATACCCCAGGTTGTGACACGCCAGCTCCCCCAAATAGAATAAGTGCTAAGAACTGAATACGAGGCTGCGCGAAACGGATAATTTTTGACAAAGTCAGCTAAAAGCCGCCCGGTACTCAGCTGGGGATTTTACTGACGACTTACCGCAAGAGCGGGGGAAAGCGGCGAACAGAAGCAATTGCCGGAGTTCAGGCGGATGAAGCCCTCAAGCCGGCACTTCATGGACAAGATATTTTCGATTCAGTAGTTTAGCCACCATCAATATGGAGACGTTAGTTAATGGACAAAATTACCAAATCGCTTCTCGACACCTTCAGTTCGCAAAATGAGATTGAGCGACTAGATGAGGCAACACAGTTCGAGCATTTCTGTAATTTCTCTGTTGTTTCAAAGCTAAACAGATCCACTTTCGAACTGGATGACATTCATACAGGAAACGGGAATGACTGCTCGATTGATGGCATATGCTTAGTCATTAATGGAAAAATTGTAACCACCCCAGATGAACTAAGAGAAATTGTCGAGACTCCCGGACACCTCGACGCTGATATTATATTCATTCAAGCTAAAACAACATCCTCATTTAGCGGATCAGATATAGGCTCCTTTATACATGGAGTGAAGGATTTTCTGTCAGACGAATCAAAGCTTGTACAAAATGATAAAATCAAAAACATGAAGCTACTTTGGGACTCTGTGATATCAATGTCATCCTACATGATCAACAGACGACCTCATGGGAAGTTGTTTTACATATGTACTGGAAAGTGGACTGGAGATCAAAATCTTCAAGCCATTATTGAAAGCGGCGAAACAGAGATTGAAGCATTAGGATTATTCGACGAGATAAGCATTACCCCTTACGGGGCAAATGAAATACAAAAAATGTTT
>NZ_JBJJLO010000156.1:0-11824 GCF_046230915.1 Pseudomonas sp. KCJK8993 | reverse complement strand
AGTGGGGCCAGGGCCCAGCCCTGCCCGAGCGCGCGGTCATCCTTTCTGACTTGCTTCACTACGACCTTCCTTAGTTGCATTGATGAAAAACTGCGTTGGTCAAACTCCGTATGGCAACGCCTGGCTGGCAAGCCCATGGGCTCGCCAGCGCCACGGCGTTTCAGAAACGCCACTGCAGGTTGAGTCCTGCACCATGCTGTTGCTCACGACTGGCCAGGCGCCCCTGATAGTCCAGGCTCAGGTCCAGGTCGCGGGTCAGCCCGACCCGGGCCTGGAGGCCCACCAGCGCGGCATCGCGCAAGGCCGGTGCCGTCTGCACCCGGAACGGCAAGTCGCTGCCGGCAAAGGCCAGGTGCTCGCGATCCTGGGTCCCGCTCAGGCGGTGCTGCCAGCCCAGGCTCGCCGCCAACTGCAGGTCCTGTTGCGAACCCAGTTGCCATTGCTGGCGTGCGCGCAAGCCCAAGGTGCCGAGCCAGGCATCACGCTGCTCGTCACCGGCCTGCAGGGCCGCGGCGTCGCCCTTCTCATGGAAGGCATCGCGATCCAGGTGCTGGTAGGTCAGGTTGGCGAAGGGTTCCAACTGCGCCGCCGACACCGCCAGGCGATAGGCCGCCTCGGCGAACAGCTGCTGGCTGCGAGCATCGAGCCGTGCGCGCTGGCGGCCGGACACCTGGCCATAGGCCAGGTCACGCCGGACCTCGGCGCGGTGCCAGCTGTAGCTGCCGCCCAGGCTCAAGCGCCACTGCTCCAGGTCATGGCGGGCATAGGCGCCAAGGTGGTAGCTGTCGACCGTGGCCCGGGAGTGGCTGCCGCCCATGCACAGGGAGCTGTCGCTGTGGCCGGCGGCCAGGCCGGCCCGGGTCTGCTCGTCGACGTCACGGTCCAGGCCCAGCAGCAGGCCGCCCAGGGAACTGGTATAGGACTCGCTGCCCTGCACACCCTCGATCCGCCCCCAACTGCCCAGGCCCTTGAGCCAGAGCTGGGACGCACCCGCCTCACCCGCTGTGGTACCAGCGGCGTCGGTCTGCAGGGCCCCACCTTGCGCACGCTCGCCCAGGGCATCGCGCACCAGCGCGCCCTGGCTGAGCAGCATCGAATCCAGCGCCGGGTAGATCTCCCCGGCCAACTGCCGCAGGCCATCCCGGGCCTGCTCCGCCGAGGTCGAGAGCAACAGGCTTTCATACACGGGGTTGCCCGGCCCCAACCGCTCCACGGCGCCACCACTGGCGCGCTGGTTGGCCGTGGCCCCGACACTGTCGAAGGTCGCGGCGCTGCGGCTCACCTCCAGCTGCACGCCGCCGGCCGAATAGTCGAGCAGGGTCCCGAGGAACAGGTAGCCGGGCTGGACCTGGGCGAAGCGTCCGTTGACCCCGCCCGCGGCCTGCAGGATGTCGAACTGGCGCCCCACCAGGCTCGCCACCGGGCCGCCGGCCAGCAGGTTCGGCTGGGGCTCGGGCACCAGGCTGAGATTGGCGCCAGCGACACTGGCCTGGCCGCCCACCACGAGCCGGTCGCTGGCCGTGGGCGACAGCTCCACCCGATAGGTCGAGCCCGGCTGCAAATCCAGGTTGCCGGCGACATTCAAGGTACCGATGGAGTTGCCCGGCGCCACCACGCCCCCGGCCCTGGCGGTCAGGGCAGCGATCCGGCCGTTGCCGCCCAGGGTGCCGCCGGCATTGACCGTCACCGCCGATTGCAGGTTGCCGTTGACCGCCAGCAACCCGCCATCGACCCGGGTCGGGCCGCGGTAGCTGTTGTCCCCCGCAAGCACCAGCCAACCGGCACCGGACTTGACCAGGCTGCCCTGGTAGACCCGTTGCGCGGCGGCCGCGTCCCGGGCCATGCCCAGGGCGTAGTCAGTGCGATCCTGCTGGCTGGCTCCCGCCGCCAGGCCATTTTCCCAGCCGCGATCCTTGAGGGTCTGCTGCCAGGCTTGGCGTTCCGCGGCATCCTCGGCTTGGCGCTGCACCAGGGCCTGGTCGGAGATACCGTTGCTCCAGATATCGCCCTGCCCGCGCCCCAGGTTGACGTCGAACTCCCCCAGCAACTGCCCGGGGCCGTGCAACGCCCGATCCAGGTCCGGCACGCCCCAGCCCACCAGGTTGCTCGGTCCCTGGGTCGGCGAGCCATCGAGCTGGCGCGAGGTGGTCAGCAGCACTTGCAGGGCCTGCTGGTTGTTCAGGTAGGGATAACGCTCCATCACCAGGGCCAAGGCCCCGGTGGCGTGGGGTGCGGCCATCGAGGTGCCGTTGTAGGTGGCATAACCGCCACCCGGCACGGTACTGCTGATCGCCGCGCCCGGGGCGGCCAGGCACCAGTACTTGGCGATGCCGCACTGGTTGTATTTCTGCTGGTTGTTCTTGTCCAGGCCCGACACCGCCAGCCAGTGGCCTTCCAGCTCCGGCTGGAAGTACGGCAGCGCCGAGCGCACGCTGGCGTTGGCATAACCGCTGTTGCCGGCGCTGAACACGTTGATCACGCCGCGACGCGCCACGTCGCCGGCGGCGTCGAGCCAGGTGTCCTGCTGGAAATGCTGGGCATAGGCCGCACGCAAATCACCCAGGGTCTGGTAGCTGACATCCTTGGGCTGGCTGCCCCAGCTGTTGTTGATGGCCCGCACCCCGGCATCCACCAGGGCACCGTAGACCGCCTTGAAATACCGTGGATCGGGGTCGGTGCCGAACAGCAACTTGTCGTTCTTGTTGGTGTTACCCACATACACCTGGGCATTGAAGGCCACGCCATGCATGCCCACGCCATCCCGGGCCGCGCCCATGGTGCCGGTGACATGGGTACCGTGGCTGTCGTTGGCGCCATTGAGCACCCCGGACACGCTGAACGGGGTGCCGTCCAGATACTGGCCGGTGGCGGTAACCGCGTGAAAACGTCCGGGACTGGCCTCCGGGTGGGCGGCATCGAACCCCGAGTCCAGGGCACCGATGCTGACCCCGGCGCCGGTGATCCCGGCGGCGTAGGCCTGGCTCGCCTGCATGCGCTCCAGGCCCCAATCCTGCCGGTATTCGGCCGAGCGCCAACTGGCGGGGTCGCCCAGGCGGCCAGTCTCCTGATAGGCCGCCACGGCCGACAGCGGCAACGCGGTGGCGAACGCCAGGCACAGGGTGCCTGTCAGCGTCTTGAGCTGATCACATCTCACATCCATGTCGATGACTTCTCTTGTTTTTGTTGTCGGACCGCCCGTTCCGGGTCGATCGGTGTGTCGCTGCATTGCCTGGCCGCAAGCCCGCGGCCCTATCGAGCCGGAGGCGGTCGCCCGCCTCTGGCCTGTGACTTGGATTTCAGGCGAAAACCAAGCTCGAGCCGTTGACTCCCTCCATGCCGACGCCCAGCAGCGTCACCGAGTAGTCGCCCACCTTGAGCAAGGTGTCGCCACCGCTCTGGGACAGGTGCTGGCTGTAGTCGAAATGGGCATCGACCCCCGGCACGCCCATGAACACCAGCTTGTCGCTGGCCTGGTAACCGTGGATCAGGTCATCGCCGAAGTTGCCGCTGAACAAAAAGGTGTTCACCCCGCCACCGCCGGACTGCATCACATCGTTGCCGCTGCCACCGACGAAGGTCACGTTGGGCCTGTCGCTACCCAGGAAGTCGTTGCCATCATGACCGAACAACCAGTCGCCATCGACGCCGGCCAACAGGGTGTTGCCACCGCCATCGCCATTGAGGGAATGGTTGTAGGCGTACCACGCCTGGCCGTCGAACATGCCGTCGGCGCTGAGGCTGTAGGTGACGTCCCGACCGCCCCACTGCCAGAAGCTGCCCTGCTCGTGGCTGACCAGCGCGCCGATATCGCGGGTCATGCTGATACCGCCGTAGGCATCGCGGATGTACAAGGTGCCGTCGCCGTCGTTGGCGATGGAGAAGTTCTGCAAGGGTTGGCGCAGCTCCAGCACGTTATGGCCCTGGCCACCGTGGATGATGTTGTAGCCGCCATCATCGCGGAACCGATCGTCGCCGGCGCCGCCATCCAGGTAGTCGTTGCCCTTGCCGCCGTGCAGCAGGTCGTTGCCTTCGGTGCCGATGATGAAGGTGCTGCCGCTGTGCTGCTCAGAGTAGAGGTTGAGGTCCTTGACCCAGACCTGGTCGCGCTTGCCCTCGGACAGGTTGGAAATCACCACCGTGGAATCGCTACTGGTCAGGTCATAGAAATCCGAGGCGATCAGGCGATTCAGCCCCGCGGCGTAGTCCACCGCGCTATGGGCCGACCAGGACGCGGGGTTGAGGATGCTCTGGGGCACCAGCTTGCCCAGCAGCGACGAATAGTGATCGGTGAAACTGACGATGTTGTTGGTCGCCGAGTCCTGGGGCCGGTCATGGGTACCCAGGGACGAGGCGTTGAAGTGGGTACCGTCCAACACCCGGAATACCGGATCGTTCTCATAACCGATGTTCAGCACCTGATGACTGTCGGCGCTCTGGGTCGGCGAGGCGAAGGCCACATAGTTGGCATCCTTGAAAAAACCGCCCCAGTGCTCACCGCTCATGGCCGCCAGGCTGTTGACCCCCAGGCCGCCCAGGCTATGCCCAGTGACCAGCACGTCCTTGCCGGCCAGGCCCTGGGCGGCGGCGAAGGCGGCGACCTTGCCCAGCAGGTTGTCGAAGGCCAGGCGGCTGTAGTTGTCGGCAAAACCCGGGGAAAACGCCGCCTGCAGGTCGTTCACCGCATCGGCCAGGCTGTCGGTGCCGCGAAAACTGATGCCGATGGACAGCAACTGCCCACTGGCGTCGTACTTGCCGAGGATCTCCACCTGGGCATCGCTGACCGAGGCTTGCTCGCCGGATATGGTGCCCTGGGCGCTGACGTTGCCCTCATAGCCCAGCTGTGTCGCGCTGATCGGTCGCCAGGACGTGCCCGGCAAGGGCTGTCCCGTGGGGGACGAGGCGTACAGGGCCAGGTTGATGGCGTCGCTGTACTGGGCTTTACCGGCACTGCCAAGGGCGTTCTTGTAATCGAAGATGCTCATCCGCTTTCTCCTTTTTTATCCCTGTGCCCGCGTCCTTCGGCAAAGGCCTAGGGCACCGTGCGTTGACCGAAGGCCTCGTCGACCCTGGCCAGGTCAGTTTCACGCAGGGTTCCTGCGTAGTAGTGCAGCTTGGTCCAGGCCATCAGGTAGTCGTAGCGGGCCTGGGCCAGGTCGCGTCGGGTGGTGTACAGCTGCTGCTCGGCGTTCAACGCGTCGAGGTTGACCCGCTCGCCGCCCAGGATGCTCTGCTTGGTGGAGACCACCAGCGCCTCGGCCGAGGTGAGGGCCTTCTGATAGGCGCGTAGCTTGTTCACCCCTGATAGACAGGCACTGAATTGCCGGCGCAGTTCAATCAGGGTTTCCCGGGTCCTGCCGTCCAGCTCGTACTCGGCCTGTTCCATATTGCGACTGGCCTGGCGCGTCGAGGCCGAGACCCCACCGCCAGCGTAGAGCGGCATGCTGATCTCGATACCGATGGTGTTGGTGTCGTAGCGCTGGTTATAGGTGTTGCCACTCTCGGACTCGTTCTGGCGCGAGGTGGCATAGGCGCTGAGCCTGGGCAGGTGCCCGGCGCGATTGCGCTCCACCTCGTAGCGGGCCACCTCCACCCGCTGGCGCTGGGAGGCCAGCATCGGGTTGTTGCTCAGGGCCATTTCGTGCCAGCTGTCGTAGTTGGCCGGGCTCAAGGCGAACGACTGGAAGCCCTCCTGCAGCGGATCCAGGTCACGCACGTCGATGGCCGGTTCGCCAATCAGCGCCGCCAGCTCACGCAGGGCCGCGTCTTGTTCGTCCCGGGCCTGGATCTCCTCGGCGGTGGCCAGCTCGTAGCGCGACTCGGCCTCGAGGATGTCGGTGCGGGTGCCCTCGCCTTGTTCGAACAGGTGGCGGTTCTGCTGGAATTGCTGGTCGAAGGCCTTTTTCTTGGCCAGGGCGATATCGATCTGGTCCTGGGCGAACAAGGCCTTGGTGTAGTAGTCCAGGACGCGCACCAGCAACTCCTGGCTCTTGCTGCGAAAGTTCTCGTCGGCGAACAGCGCCTGGGCCACGCCCTTGCGGTAGTTGGCGTAGGCCTCGTAGTCCAGCAAGGGCTGCTGCAAGGTCAGGGACGAGCCATAGCTGTCGTAGTTGCGTTTGTCGGTCTGGCTACCGCCCCGGGGAGCTGGATAGGTGGCCTTGGAATTGTTGTGGCCCTTGTTGTAGCTGTAGCTCAACTTGGGCAGCAATCCTGCCCGGCCGATGATGCGGTTCTCGAGGCCGGCGTCGCGTTCCTTGATGGCGGCCAGGAACACCGGGTCGTTGCGCAGCGCCAGCTCGTAGACCTGGAACGGCCCCATGGCCTGGGCCCCCTGGCACACCAGCAAGGACAGGGTTGCAGCGAGGATGGAAAACTTACTCATGCGACGCGACATCCTTATTCTTCGGTCAGGGCGGAACCAGCCCGGTCGATCAGGGGCTTGAACAGGTAGTTGAGCAATGAGCGCTCGCCGGTACGCACGAACATTTCCGCCGGCATCCCGGGCTTGATCACCAGGCCGTCGAGCTTTTCCATGGCCTGGTCGCTGACACTGCTGCGCAGCACGTAGTACGGCATGCCGGTGCGCTCATCGATCAGCTGGTCGGCGGAGACCAGGCTGACCTCGCCGGAGACCCGGGGGGTGCGGCTCTGGTTGAAGGCCGTGAACAGGATGTCCACCGGCAGCTGGGTGCCGACCTTGTCCACCAGGTTCACCGGCAACCGCCCTTCCACTTCTAGGTGGGTGCCCTGGGGCACGATTTCCAGCAGGGTGTCGCCCTGACGCACCACCGCACCCTCGGTATGCACCCCAAGGTTGACCGCGATGCCGTCGGCGGTGGCGATGATCTCGCTGTGCTGCAGGTCGAAACCGGCGGATGTCAGCTGCTGCTCCAGGGTCTGGGTCTTGAGCTGGGCTTCGGCCAGTTGGCTGCGCACTTCCTTCTGGTATTCCTCGCTGTGCTGCTGCAACTTGAGCCGGGATTCGAGAATGCCCTGCTCCACCCGACCACTCTCACCGGTGTTCTGCGCCAGCTCCTGCTGGACCTGGGACAACTGGCGCTGGTACTCCAGCAGGCGGTTGCGCGGTATATAGCCGTTGTCGGCCAAGGGTTGCAGGTTAGCCAGCTGCTGGCGCAAGGAACCGGCCTGGTTGTCCAGGTCGTTGCGGGCTCGACGCATGCCCGCCAACTGCGCGGTGGCGCCTTCGATATTGGCGCGGATCCCCGCCTGTTCGCGCATGAAGGCCTCGCGCCGACTGCTGAACAGCTGCCGCTGGCCCTCGAGCACCAGGGCCAGGCGCGGGTCGTCGCTGCTGGTCAGTTGCGCCGGGAAGTCCACCTGCTTGAGGTTGTCGCGTTCGCTGCGCCAGCGCGCCAGGCTGGCCATGGCCATGCGGTACTGGGCCTGCAACGACTGCACGTCCGCCGCCACCTGGGTCTGGTCCAGGCGGAACAGCGGCTGGCCCTGCTTCACGCTTTCGCCTTCACGCACCAGGATCCGGCTGACCACACCGCTGCTCATGGATTGCACGGCCTTGCGCTTGCCGGACACCACCACCGTGCCCTGCACCGGGATCCCCTGGTCCAGGGGCGCCAGGGCGGCCCAGAGGAAGAAGCTGCCGGCGCCGGCCAGTGCCAGGAACCAGCCCAGGCGGGCAAAGAAACCGGCGTCGCGTTCGACCCGTTCGGGCACGTAGTCCTGTTCGATCATCATGTTGCTGTCCTTGCTCATGCGCCTTGATTCCGCGTCGGGACCTGGTACTGGCGGCTCATGCTCAAGCCGCCGGGAGCCGATGCGGCAGGTCGCTCCCGAGGTGCTTCCTGGGCCTGGGCTTGCTGTGCGCCGGCCAGGGCCTTGAGCACTTCCTGGCTGGGGCCGAAGGCCTGCAGGCGCCCTTCATTGAGCACCAGCAGCTTGTCGGCCAGGGCCAGCACCGAAGACCTGTGGGTCACCAGTACCACGCTGGTTCCCCGGGCCTTGAGCTGGGCGATCGCCGCGGCCAGGGCGCTTTCGCCCACGGTGTCGAGGTTGGAGTTGGGTTCGTCGAGCACCACCAGGCTCGGGCTGCCATACAGCGCCCGGGCCAGGGCCACCCGCTGCTTCTGGCCGCCGGACAGGCCGCTGCCATCATCACCCAGGATCGTGTCGTAGCCCTGGGGCAGACGCAGGATCAACTCATGCACCCCGGCCATCTGCGCGGCCTGGACCACCTGTTCCGGATCGGCCTGGCGAAACCGCGCGATGTTCTCGGCGACGCTGCCGGTGAACAGTTCGATGTCCTGGGGCAAGTAGCCGATGTAGGGGCCCAGCTCATCGCGGTTCCAGCGGTGGATATCGGCGCCATCCAGGCGCACCGTGCCAGCCAGGGTCGGCCACACGCCCACCAGCACTCGCGCCAGGGTCGACTTGCCGGAGCCGGAAGCGCCCAGCACCCCCAGTACTTCACCGGCCTGGAGGCTGAAGTTCACCTGCTGCAGGGTCGCCATGCGCCGCCCGGGCGGGCCGGCGCTGACCTGTTCGAAGCTCACCTGGCCCTTGGGCGCGGGCAGCGACATGGCGCTGTCACCCGGAGGAAACTCGCGCAGCAGCGAATCCAGCCGGTTGTAGGCCAGCTTGGCGGCGCTCCACTGTTTCCACACCGCGATCAGTTGGTCGATGGGACTCAGGGCCCGGCCCATGAGGATCGAGCCGGCGATCATCATCCCGGCGGTCATGTCGCCCTTGATCACCAGCCAGGCGCCCAGCCCCAGCACCAAGGATTGCAGGCACAGGCGCAAGGTCTTGCTCAGGGAGCTGATGACCGCGCCGGTGTCGCTGGCCTGGTTCTGCAGGCCGAGAAAGCGCGAGTGCACGCCGAACCAGCGCTTGCGCAAGGCACCGAGCATGCCCATGGCCTGGATGGTCTCGGCATTGTGCAAGTGGCTGGTGGCCAACTGCGTGGACCGCTGCGAATACCCGCTGGCCTCGCTCAAGGGCTTCTTGGTCATGGCCTCGTTGAGGAATGCCAGGGCGATCAGCAGGGCCGCGCCCGCGGTGGCCATGACCCCGAGCCAGACGTTGAAGGCGAAGATCACCAGCAGGTAGATGGGGAACCAGGGGGCGTCGAAGAACGCGAACAGCGCCGGCCCGGTGAGGAACTGGCGAATCTGGGTCAAGTCGCCCAGGGACTGTCCGGCATACCCCTCGCCGCGGGCGAGGTTGCGCTCGAACGCGGCCTGGTAGACCCGCAGGTTGAAGCGCCGCTCCAGTTGGCTGCCGATGCGGATGACGATGAAGCTGCGCAGCACTTCCAGCAGGCCGATGAAGACGAAGAAGCCCACCACCATCAGCGACAGCATCGCCAGGGTGGTCTCGTTCTGCGAAGACAGCACCCGGTCATAGACTTGCAGCATATAGATAGAAGGAACCAGCATAAGCAAGTTGATCAGCGCGGTAAAACAGCCAACGCTGATCAGGATGCCTTTATATTCGCCCAGTGCCTTGAACAGTGGTGCGGGATGAGTGTTCTTCACCATTTTTTAACCATATCCCTGAGCTGTTAATCCGCGTTCGATGGCGAGGAGACAATGTAGTACATCACTAACAAAGTGCTCTTCTTAGTTCATAAAGCCTGCGGACACAGACAATTCGGACAGCTGTTTGCAACAGCAGCCCGAACATACTCCTGTCGGTCAAGCGAAAGACAATATAGTGGCCGTCGAATATTGAACTAGACGAACATCACCGACCGTTAATTAGCGGCACGCTGCAGGACTATCAGGCCGTCACTTTTCAGGCGTGCTTCATACCGGCCTTCCTGCTGGCGACTGAAAAAGATCACCCTGGACCCTTCGCGCCCGGTGATGGAAATACCGTCGGGCTCGGGGAACCAGCCCACGGCGGTTTCACCAATCCATCTGGACAGGCACTCGACGCCATCGCCCAGGGCCGAACCCTGCAGCAAGTCCAGGGTGCAGGATTCGCCCGGCTGGGCCGCCTGCTGCAATTGCCAGTGTCCAACCAGCTCCGAGGGGTCCGCCAAACGCAGGCTGCTTGCCATGGTCATCGCTCCATAAAACATCGTCAGCATCGCCAGCAGCCGCAAGGCCGCCTGGCAACACAAGGTGTGAGGGTTCATAGGGTCCTCCGTCAGCGCAGTAGAATCGCTCAGCCCCAGGGCTGATACAACCAAGGAAGGCGACGCATGCGCGCCGCCCTCCGCCTACTTCACTCAGGCGACAATGTCGCTGACCGCTGCCTGGCCCACGGTGGTGACCAGGAAGTCCGCCACGCCGTGCCCGGAGAAGTCCACCGACAGGGTGCTGACACCACCGGAGGTGGTGAGGATGGCATCACCCGCCGCGCCGCTGAAGGCGTTGACGAAGTGCAGGCCGGCGCCCTTGGTGATACCGGTCAGATCGATCTTGTCCTGGCCGCTGACGAAATCCATGATCTGGTCGGCCGCACCCGGCTTGGAGTCGGTACTGGCACCGAACACGAAGGTGTCCGCGCCGGAACCGCCCCACAGCTTATCGGCACCGCCACCACCGTAGATGATGTCGTTGCCGGCACCGCCCTTGAGTTCGTTGGCGACATTGTTACCGATCAGCAGGTCGTTGCCCGAACCACCGATGGCGTTCTCCACGGTCACACCCTTGGCAATGGAAACGTTGCCGATCAGGCCACCAACGTCGGAGAACGAGGTCTCGTTGAGGTTGATTTTCTGATTCTGGGTAAAACCGGAGAAGTCCAGGGTGTCGTTGCCGCCACCGTCCCACACCGAGAACACCAGCTTGTCGGCCGACGAGGTCGCGCTGTAGAAGTCGCGCCCGGTGTTGGAGTTGAAGCCGTAGGTGGTGTCGCCGGCACGGGTGGCGTAGTTGGCACCGTAGAGCTTCTGGATCGCCGCGATGTCATCGATCAGCGGAGCGGACGCATAGGCTTCGACCCCGCCCTTGCTGAAGTTCTGGCTGGTGTTGCTTTCACTCCAGTAGCTCATGATGCTGTAGCCGCGGGTGTCCTGCCCGTAGGTCGCATCGTTGTAGGTCGGGTTGCCATTCCCGGCGTTGTAGTCGCCAGGGTGGGCCAGGCCCAGGGTGTGGCCGATCTCGTGGGTCAGGGTCTGGCGACCGTAGTTGTTCAGGTCCGGGGTCTTGTTCGGGGTATAGCTGCTGTTGATCAGGTACCACGAAGTCCCGTCATAACCCGCGCCAGTGCCCGGCAGGTAGGCGAACGCCGCAGCACCATCCTGGCCGCTGCTGTAGTTGCCGAAGGTCATGTGGCCATCACCACCGGAAGCCTTCTCGGTGAAGACCACATTGGCCACATCGGCCCAGGATTGCATGGCGAGCACGGCCTGGGCTTTCTGCTGGGCATTGAACTGGCTGAACCCGGCGATACCATGCTTGTTCATGGTGCTCTGGGAGGCCGAGGTCAGGAAGGTATAGGTCAGATCGATCTTGCCATTGCCGTTCAGGTCCTTGTACGAAGCACCGTCGCGCAGGATCTGCGTGGCGGCCTGGTCGACCGAGAACGAAGGTTTGCCATTGACCGTGAGATTGCCGCCACGATCGTACTGGTGGCTGAAGCTATTGACCTGGTTATACGCCGAACTTGCTGCTGCCAAAGGCACCAGTTGTTGTTCGGCGGCATCAATAGCGTCATTCACTTTTACTTTCGACATAAACACACTTCCTTGTAATCAATGGAACAGTTTTTGTCCGATAGCGACAATCCCTGGCGAGATCGTCCTATCACTCGCCTTAAGTAGGCGCAAGGAAACTGACACAATTTGAAATCGGACGTCCACTACTTTTTTGACGTCAAATTCCACTGTTCCGGGAAACTC
>NZ_JBJJLO010000155.1:0-12015 GCF_046230915.1 Pseudomonas sp. KCJK8993 | reverse complement strand
CCTGGGCCTGAGTGGCATTGGCTTCTCCCTGCACTCGGATATCGTCGCGCCCTACCTCCTGCATTACGGCAGTGAGGCGCTGAAGCACAAATACTTGCCACGGATGGTCTCGGGCGAACTGGTCACGGCCATCGCCATGACCGAGCCCGGAACCGGGTCCGACTTGCAGGGCGTGAAGACCACGGCAGTGCTGGACGGCGATGAGTATGTGCTCAACGGTTCCAAGACCTTCATCACCAACGGCTACCTGGCGGAGCTGGTGATCGTGGTGGCCAAGACCGATCCCAAGGCCGGGGCCAAGGGCACCAGCCTGTTCCTGGTGGAGGCCGATTCGCCGGGCTTCACCAAGGGCAGGCGCCTGGAAAAGGTCGGGATGAAGGCCCAGGACACCTCGGAACTGTTCTTCCAGGATGTGCGGGTGCCCAAGGAGAACCTCCTGGGCCAGGCCGGGATGGGTTTCGTCTACCTGATGCAGGAGCTGCCCCAGGAACGCCTGAGCGTGGCCGTGGGTGGCCTGGCCAGTGCCGAGGCGGCGTTGAAATGGACCCTGGACTACACCCGCGAGCGCAAGGCCTTCGGCAAGGCGATCGCCGACTTCCAGAACAGCCGGTTCAAGCTGGCGGAGATGGCCACGGAAATCCAGATTGGCCGGGTGTTCGTCGATCGTTGCCTGGAGCTGCACCTCAAAGGCAAGCTCGATGTGCCGACGGCGGCCATGGCCAAGTACTGGGGGACCGACCTGCAGTGCAGGGTCCTGGATGAGTGCGTGCAACTGCATGGCGGCTACGGCTTCATGTGGGAATATCCGATCGCCCGGGCTTGGGCCGATTCCCGGGTGCAGCGAATCTATGCCGGGACCAACGAGATCATGAAGGAAATCATCGCCCGTTCTTTATAAGGAGGGCGCTCCACTTGCCTGTTCGCCGGCAAGTGGAGCGAGGCGTGACTTACGGGGCGGGGTTGGGCTGGTCCTTGTGGATGGCCTCGATCCCGGCCAGGACTTCTTCCGATAACTTCAGCTCGGCGCTGGCGATGTTGCTGTCCAGTTGTTCCAGGGTGGTGGCACCGATGATGTTGCTGGTCACGAAAGATTGTTGGGTCACGAAAGCCAGGGCCATTTGTGCCGGGTCCAGGCCATGCTCGCGAGCCAGCGCCACGTAACGGCTGCAAGCGGCTTCCGACTGGGGATTGAAATAGCGGCTGAAACGGCTGTAGAGGCTCAGGCGTGCCTTGGCGGGGCGAGCGCCGCCTTCGTATTTGCCGGACAGGAAGCCGAAGGCCAGGGGCGAGTAGGCGAGCAAGCCGCATTGTTCGCGGATGGCGATTTCCGCCAGGCCCACTTCAAAGCTGCGGTTGAGCAGGTTGTAGGGGTTCTGGATCGATACCGCCCGCGGCCAGCCACGACTTTCGGCCAGGGCCAGGAATTTCATGGTGCCCCACGGGGTTTCGTTGGACAGGCCGATGTGGCGGATCTTCCCGGCCCTGACCTGTTCGTCCAGCGCCTCGAGGGTTTCCTCCAGCGGGGTGAAGTCTTCAGCGGCCTTGTGCTTGTAGCCGAGTTGGCCGAAGAAATTGGTGCTGCGCTCCGGCCAATGCAATTGGTAGAGGTCGATCCAGTCGGTCTGCAGGCGCTTGAGGCTGGCATCCACGGCTTCGACTATGTGCTTGCGGTTGTGCTTGAGCTGCTTGTCGCGGATGTAGTCGATGGTGTTGCCGGGGCCTGCGATCTTGCTGGCCAGGATCCAGTCGGCACGGTCGCCGCGTTGCTTGAACCAATTGCCGATGTAGCGTTCGGTGGTGGCGTAGGTCTCGGCCTTGGGCGGCACCGGATACATCTCGGCAGTATCGATGAAGTTGATCCCGGCCTGCTTGGCCCGCTCGATCTGGGCGAAGGCCTCGGCCTCGCTGTTCTGCTCGCCCCAGGTCATGGTGCCCAGGCAGATGGCGCTCACGTTCAGATCGGTCCGGCCCAGTTGGCGGTAGTCCATGGGTACTTCCTCGGCAAAACAATCATAAAAGCAGGTTGAATTTTTTTTCGCAATCTGGATAATTCTGCAGCTCTTTCTGCGGTGGAAGTGATGCCCCGCCTGCCGAAGATTCTTGCCGCATGCCAGACGCGCTGACCCGAGCCCCCGAAAGCGTCTGTATCCGGCTGCCTTTGACCTTGTCAAAGTAAGCACCATTCAGTAAGATCCGCCGTCTATTTTGCTGGGCGGCCCCTGAGGCTATAAAGAATGAAAACTTTTACTGCTAAACCGGAAACAGTAAAGCGCGATTGGTTCGTCATCGACGCCGCTGGTCAGACCCTGGGTCGTCTGGCTACCGAAATCGCGAGCCGTCTGCGTGGCAAGCACAAGCCTGAGTACACTCCTCACGTTGACACCGGCGACTACATTGTCGTGATCAATGCCGAGCAGGTACGTGTTACTGGTGCTAAAACCACTGACAAAATGTACTACTCCCACTCCGGTTTCCCGGGCGGCATCAAGTCGATCAACTTCGAGAAGCTGATCGCTAAAGCCCCTGAGCGCGTGATCGAGACCGCGGTAAAAGGCATGCTGCCTAAGAACCCGCTGGGTCGCGACATGTACCGTAAGCTGAAAGTATATGCGGGCGCTGCTCACCCTCATACTGCTCAGCAGCCCCAAGAACTGAAGATTTAACGGAATAGTTCATTATGTCGGCGACTCAAAATTACGGCACTGGCCGTCGCAAGACTGCAACCGCACGCGTATTCCTGCGTCCGGGTACTGGCAACATCTCCATCAACAACCGTTCCCTGGATAGCTTCTTCGGTCGCGAAACTGCCCGCATGGTAGTTCGTCAGCCGCTGGAACTGACCGAGACCGTTGAGAAGTTCGATATCTACGTTACCGTGATCGGCGGTGGCGTAAGTGGCCAGGCTGGTGCAATCCGCCACGGCATCACTCGCGCCCTGATGGATTACGACGAGACTCTGCGCAGTGCCCTGCGTAAAGCCGGCTACGTAACCCGTGACGCACGTGAAGTTGAGCGTAAGAAAGTGGGTCTGCGTAAAGCGCGTAAGCGTCCGCAATACTCCAAGCGTTAATTCGCTACTGCGTTCAAAAAGACGCCCAGCCTCCTTTGGAGCTGGGCGTTTTTTATTGCTCAAAATTTGCCGTGTGACAACTTGCCACATCCGTGGAGGCCCTATACTACAAGGCCTGGCGCAGAGTCCGTCTGGTAATTACCTTGTCAGAATTGGGGGTTTTCATTACCATTCGGCAAAATTTTTATAAGTTCAGATTTTTACTTAGTAGATGCCTGATTTAACAGGCCACAAAGCTGATGGGAGAGGACTGAATGAGCAATGACGGCGTGAATGCAGGCCGGCGTCGCTTCTTGGTGGCAGCCACATCCGTGGTGGGTGCTGCTGGAGCGGTGGGGGCTGCGGTCCCGTTCGTGGGGTCATGGTTTCCCAGTGCCAAGGCGAAAGCCGCAGGTGCACCGGTGAAGGTGAATATCAGCAAGATCGATCCAGGTCAGCAGATGGTTGCTGAGTGGCGCGGTCAACCGGTATTCATCGTCCGCCGTACAGAGGAAATCCTGGGGAATCTTAAGAAGATCGAGGGCCAGTTGTCTGACCCTAACTCCAAGAACTCGGTACAACCAACCTACGTCGACCCGGAAGTGCGTTCGATCAAGCCAGAGATTCTTCTGCTGATCGGTATCTGCACCCACTTGGGCTGTTCTCCTACCTTCCGTCCTGAAGTGGCGCCTGCGGACCTGGGCAAGGATTGGGTGGGTGGCTATTTCTGCCCTTGCCACGGTTCCCACTACGATCTGGCTGGTCGCGTCTACAAGGCGCAGCCCGCGCCCCTGAACCTGCCAGTACCCCCGCATTCCTATGAGTCGGATGACATCATCGTCATTGGCGTCGACACGGAGAAAGCGTGATGAGCAAGTTCATGGATTGGGTGGATGCGCGCTTTCCCGCCACCAAGATGTGGGAAGACCATCTGAGCAAGTATTACGCTCCGAAGAACTTCAACTTCTTCTATTTCTTTGGATCCCTGGCACTGCTGGTTCTGGTCAATCAGATCGTTACCGGTGTCTGGCTGACCATGAGTTACACCCCTTCGGCAGAAGAGGCCTTCGCTTCCGTCGAATACATCATGCGCGACGTCGAGTACGGCGCGATCCTGCGTCTGCTGCACTCCACTGGCGCTTCGGCGTTCTTTATCGTGGTCTACCTGCATATGTTCCGTGGCCTGCTCTACGGTTCCTATCAGAAGCCGCGCGAGCTGGTCTGGCTGTTCGGCATGCTGATCTACCTGGCGCTGATGGCAGAGGCCTTCATGGGTTACCTGCTGCCTTGGGGGCAAATGTCCTACTGGGGCGCCCAGGTGATCATCTCGCTGTTCGGTGCGATCCCGGTCATCGGTGACGACCTGACCCAGTGGATCCGTGGTGACTACCTGATCTCCGGCATCACCCTCAACCGCTTCTTCGCCCTGCACGTCGTGGCCCTGCCTATCGTGATCCTGGGGCTTGTGGTGCTGCACATCCTGGCACTGCACGAAGTAGGTTCGAACAACCCGGATGGCGTCGATATCAAGAAGCACAAGGACGAAAACGGCGTGCCGCTGGATGGCATTGCGTTCCATCCTTACTACACCGTGAAAGATATCGTCGGCGTAGTGGTGTTCCTGTTCATCTTCTGCTCGATCGTGTTCTTCTTCCCGGAAATGGGTGGTTATTTCCTCGAGAAGCCGAACTTCGAACAGGCCAACCCGTTCAAGACGCCTGAGCATATTGCCCCGGTTTGGTACTTCACTCCGTTCTACGCGATCCTGCGTGCGGTGCCGGACAAGCTCATGGGCGTTATCGCCATGGGTGCTGCGATTGCCGTGCTGTTCGTATTGCCCTGGCTTGATCGCAGTCCGGTCAAGTCCATGCGCTACAAAGGCTGGCTGAGCAAGATCTGGCTGCTGGTGTTCTGCATCTCGTTCGTGATCCTGGGCGTGCTGGGCGTGTTGGCGCCAACTCCAGGCCGTACGTTGCTGTCGCAGGTATGTACCTTCCTGTACTTCGCCTACTTCATTCTGATGCCGTTCTACACCAGGCTCGAGAAGACCAAACCGGTTCCGGAAAGGGTGACTGGCTGATGAAAAAGTTATTTGCTGCACTGATTCTTGTTGCTATGCCTGTATTGTCCTTCGCTGCCGAGCACGGCGGTCCCGAGTTGGAAAAGGTCGACATCGATCTGAGCGACAAGGCGGCCATGCAAGATGGTGCTCGCACCTTTGCCAACTATTGCATGGGTTGCCACAGCGCCAAGTTCCAGCGGTACGAGCGGGTTGCCGATGACCTTGGCATCCCGCACGACCTGATGATGAGCAAGCTGGTCTTCACCGGCGCGAAGATTGGCGACCACATGAACATCGGCATGCAGCCGGCGGATGCCAAGACCTGGTTCGGTGCTGCTCCGCCCGACCTGACCCTGGTGGCTCGCGTTCGCGGTACCGATTGGCTGTATGGCTACCTGAAGTCCTTCTACGAAGATCCGGCGCGCCCTTGGGGTGTGAACAACAAGGTGTTCCCGAACGTGGGTATGCCCAACGTTCTAGCTGGTCTGCAGGGGCGTCAGGTGATCGGTTGCAAGCAGGTGCAGATTGTCGAGGATGGCAAGAAGCAGTTCGATCCGCTGACCGGCACTCCGTTGACCCATGAGGCTTGCGATCAACTGACCGTCAAGGAAAACACCGGGACCCTCAACGAGGCGCAATTCGATGAGAAGGTCAAGAACCTGGTGACTTTCCTGGCCTACTCGGCCAACCCGGTCAAGCTGCAGCACCAGCGCATCGGTACCTACGTACTGCTTTACCTGGCCTTCTTCTTCGTATTCGCCTATCTGCTCAAGCGCGAATACTGGAAAGATGTGCATTGATAGCGTTTTAAGCATCACTTGTTGAGCGTGCGCGCCCAAGGGCGTCTCTGAAGCTGTAACAACCCTGTATCATCCGGGGGTTATCAGAGGCGTCCTCAGGGCGCGCTCGTTTTTTCTGCTTTCGATAATTTCAACACGCGAGGAGGATCGCCATGGGCGTGACCAATCGGTTGGCCTGTTACTCCGACCCCGCCGACCACTATTCCCATCGGGTGCGCATCGTGCTTGCGGAGAAAGGTGTCAGCGCCGAGATCATCAGTGTGGAGGCGGGCCGCCAGCCGCCGAAGCTGATCGAAGTGAATCCCTACGGGAGCCTGCCTACGCTGGTCGATCGGGACCTCGCGTTGTGGGAGTCGAGCGTAGTGATGGAATACCTGGATGAGCGCTATCCGCATCCACCATTGCTGCCGGTCTATCCCGTGGCAAGGGCCAACAGTCGCTTGCTGATGCATCGGATCCAGCGTGACTGGTGCGGGCACGTGGATCTGATACTCGATTCGCGAACCAAGGATGCGGTGCGGGCGCAGGCGCGCAAGGAATTGCGGGAAAGTCTGACCGGTGTTTCGCCGCTATTCGCCGACAAACCGTTCTTCCTCAGCGAGGAACAAAGCCTGGTGGATTGCTGCCTACTGCCCATACTCTGGAGGTTGCCGGTCCTGGGTATTGAACTGCCGCGGCAAGCCAAGCCGTTGCTCGATTATATGGAGCGCCAATTTGCGCGTGAGGCTTTCCAGGCGAGTCTGTCTGGCGCCGAACGCGACATGCGCTAAGGCTTAAGGAGCCGTTATGAACTCCAGTCGACCTTATCTGGTCCGCGCGCTCTATGAGTGGATTGTGGACAATGATTGCACCCCGCATTTGCTGGTCAACTCCGACTATCCAGCGGTAGAGGTGCCTCAGGGATTTGCCAATGATGGGCAGATCGTCCTGAATATTTCGCCAAGTGCCGTGCGTCATTTGCACATGGATAACGATGTGGTGACCTTCGAGGGGCGCTTTGGTGGCGTGCCTCATAGCCTGCATGTACCGGTTGGCGCGATTCTTGGGATCTATGCCCGTGAAAATGGCCAGGGAATGGTGTTCGACCTGGAGTCTCCTCTGGATGACGAAGATGATATCGAGCCGGATGACGATATGCCGCCGCCAGACAGTGAGCCGCCGCGCCCAAGTGGCAGGCCGAGCTTGAAGGTGGTCAAGTAATAAAAAAGGCGATCCGGTTGGATCGCCTTTTTTACGCCTGCTGGAATCTCAGTCGATGTACTCGAACAGCTTGACGATCTTCTGCACGCCCGAGACACCCTGTACCAGGTTCGTGGCTTGGGCCGCTTCCTGCTTGGTCAGCAATCCCAGCATGTAGACGATGCCGTTTTCGGTCACCACCTTGATGCGTGAGGCTGGAACGTTGGCATCGGCGAGCATCTGGGTCTTGATCTTGGTGGTCAGCCAGCTGTCGTTCTGCCGGGCCAGGAACCCGGAAGGAGGCAGCACTTGCAATTCGTTGTGCACCTTCTTGACACGCTGTACTTCGCTGGCGGCTTGTTCGGCCGTTGCCTTGAGGTCCGGGCGCGGGGTCTGGCCGGCCAGCAGCACGATGCCGTTGAAGCTGGTCACTACGATGTGCGAGTTGTTTTCCAGGTCCGGGTTGGCCTTGGCGACGTTCACGGCGACCTTGGTTTCGATCAGGGAGTCGTCGATCTTGCTGCCGAAGGTGCGGGTGCCGCGGTCGTCGTCGATGGGTTTGTCGCGGGTGGCGGTAATCACCGAGCTGCAACCAGTGAGGCTCAGGCACAGGGTCAGGGCCAGGAGGCCGAGGCGATTAGGGGTCATTCTTCACTCCCGAACAATTGGCTGTCGATCAGGTCGCAGAGACAGTGGATCGCCAGCAGGTGGACTTCTTGGATGCGTGCGGTAACGGTGGCCGGTACACGAATCTCCACGTCTTCAGGCAGTAGCAGGGAAGCCATGCCGCCGCCGTCGCGACCGGTCAATGCTACGACAATCATTTCGCGATCGTGTGCGGCCTGGATCGCCTGGATGATGTTCGCCGAGTTGCCGCTGGTGGAGATAGCCAGTAGAACGTCGCCGGGTTGGCCCAAGGCGCGGATCTGCTTGGAGAAGACTTCGTTGTAGCTGTAGTCGTTGGCGATCGAGGTGATGGTCGAGCTGTCGGTGGTCAGTGCTATGGCGGGCAAGCTGGGGCGTTCACGCTCGAAGCGATTGAGCAGTTCCGAGGAGAAGTGCTGGGCGTCACCGGCCGAGCCGCCATTGCCGCAGGCAAGCATCTTTCCTTCGTTGAGCAGGGCGTTGACCATGACCTGGCTGGCTTGCTCGATGTGCGGTGCAAGTACGTCCATCGCCTGTTGCTTGGTGTCGATGCTGGCCTGGAAAAGCTGGCGAATTCGGGATTGCATGTCCATCTGTGTGACCTTAAGTAGCTGGGCTTAGTGGCACGTGAATGTGCGGCCCGCAATGCAAAGAGCAAAGAAATTGGGTGGAAGTGGCGCGGCCTGCGGGTGTCTTTCAGCCGTCAAAGGCGTTGCGTAGCCAGTTCAACTGGGCTTGGGGGCCCGGGGTGCCGTCAATGGCGACCACGTCGAAGCGACAGGGGTGACTGGACCAGCGTGATTCGCTTTGCAGAAAGAACTGCGCGGCAAGGATCAGTTTTTGGCGCTTGCGCCCATCGATACTGCCCAGAGCGCCACCCCATTGTGCGTGTTGTCTGTAGCGGACTTCGACGAATACTACTGTATCGCCGTCAAGCATGACCAGATCAAGCTCGCCGCGTTTGCACAGCCAGTTCTGCGCCACCAGGCGCAGTCCCTGCTGTTGGAGATGCCGAAGCGCAAGGCTCTCGGCATCTCTTCCGCTTTGCTGGCGTGATCCGGAGTACATCAGCGCGCAGTGTCGGGCAGGCGAGTGATCTGGCCGCTGACGAACTTAGCCCATGGCAGTTGGCGCTCGATCCGCTGTCCTGTGGCCATGCCCAGGCTGCCTGATTCGCCGTCGATGCGAGTGTCGGGCAGGGCTTTGAGCTGGCCCAGGCGCGGGGCCAGGCGATAGGCGTCGACACCCATGGCGTACAGGCGGCCAAGGCTGCCTCCGGCCTGCGGCCATTGGGCGGTGACCTGACGCCGCATTGTGCCGTTGACGTCCAGTAGCCATGGAGTCTCGCAGAACATAATGCCGTTCATGTCGTTGTACTGGTTCTGGTCGCCACTGGCGCTGAAGACGTTGGAGATGGCGTAGACAGGAACATCACCAGCGTACTGGAAATTCAAGGTTGGCTTGATCTGCTGGGCCTGTTGCGGAGTGGAAGCGAGGAAAATGAACTCGATATCCTGGCGGCGCGACGGTTGGGCGGCGACCTGGCTGCCAACGGTGCTCTGCAGGCTCTTGGCGCGTGCTTCGCTTTGGCGCAACTGGAACAGATTGGCAATTTGCTGGGCCAGGGCTACGGGTTGGTCGATACGCTCGATGGCCAGTACGCTGCCGCCGTTGTTTTCCCAGTCTTGGCGGAAAGCCTTGAATACACGATCGCCCCATTCGCTCTTGGGCACCAGTGCTGCTGCGCGATGCAGGCCGTCGGCGCGGGCGCGCCGAGAGGCTTCGCGAGCTTCATCTTCGGCGGCCAGGCCGAATTGGAACAGTTGTGCAGGAGCTTGTTCGCCTTCGCTGTAGTTCAGGGCCAGAGTGGTGATGGGTAATTGCGGACTAGCTGCCAGTTGTTTGACCAGCGGCTTTTCCAGGGGGCCGACTACCAGCTGTACGCCATCGGCTTGGGCCTTGCGATAGAACTCATCCAGGGTTTTCAGGCGCGAGCTGTCGTAGAACTCGATGCTGGGTGGTTTCTGCCCGGCTTGCTGGGCTTGGTAGTGTGCGGCCATGAAGCCTTCGCGCAGGGCTTTGGAAACCGTTGCGAGCGGGCCTTCCTGCGGCAGCAGCAGGGCAATTTTCGAAACGGGCTGGCTGGCCAGTTCCTTGAGCTTGACCAGTGGTTGCGGCAGTTGGGTGGCGGCTGGGTGTTTTGGATTCTGGGTGCGCCAGTTGTCGATGGCGGTCTGCTGCTGTTCCAGGGTGCCTGCGTTCTTGACGGCGAGGGCCAGGCTCAGCCAGCCGCTCAGGTCGTCGTTCCCGACAGGTTGCAACTGGTCGGTAGGCAGGGCGGCGATCAGGGTCCAGATGGCTTCGTGGTTTTTGGCGGCGGCCTCATCCTTCAGCAGGGGGGCCAGGGTGATCCGTGCCTTGGCAGCAGCCAGGGTCTGGCCATCGGCCTCCAGGGCGCGGGCGTGAATGCTGATAGTGCGGATCTGTTGTGCTGCGGGAAGCTCGCCCAGGTGCTGCAGGCTCGGATGGCTCAGGGCGGTCAATGCTGCCTTGGGCTGGTTGCGTGCCATGGCCAGTTCCGCTGCCAGAGTGCTGGCGAAGATCTGCTGGGCAGGCTTGAGCTGGTCCAGTTGGACTTGCTGCAGGATCTGTCCGGCGCGTCCGGCATTGCCTTGGCGGTAGGCCAGGTCGGCGGCACTCAGGCGCAACAGGGCGGCCTTGTCGGGATTTTTGCTGGTGGCAGCCTCATCGAGCAGTTGCTCGATGCTGGCGTCGGGTGTCCGTGGAAGTTCGCCAAGGCTGGAGGAGGGCGAGCTGGCGCAAGCCACCAGAAGGGTAGCCAGGCAGAGGGCGATAAACAGCCGCAGGCAAGCGATCATGTAAGTGTTCCTGATACTCGATCAAATGAACGTTGAATTGTACCCAAGCACTGGCCGGGGCGCGATGTTGCTGGCGATAAACCTCTATTTGGCGAAGGCAAATGTTGCCGTGTCATGCGTGCTTGAATAAACACGATACGCATTGATCAGCCTCCAGTGCGTACAATGATGCTTTTGCCGATCGCGAGGTGTGCGCTTTGACTGCTCCAGGTTCCATGAATTCCGTTGCCGGCTCGCTTTATGTGGTGGCGACGCCTATCGGCAACCTGGACGATATAAGTGCCCGGGCCTTGAAGCTGTTGCGCGAGGTGTCCTTGATCGCTGCTGAGGATACCCGGCATTCCCAGCGCCTGATGCAGCACTTTGGTATTTCCACTCCCTTGGCGGCTTGCCACGAACACAATGAGCGTGACGAGGGTAGTCGCTTCATCACTCGTCTACTGGCGGGTGAGGATGTCGCGCTTATTTCCGATGCCGGTACGCCGCTGATCTCCGATCCAGGCTATCACCTGGTGCGCCAGGCCCGGGCCGCGGGAATCGATGTCGTCCCGGTGCCGGGCGCTTGCGCGTTGATCGCGGCACTATCCGCGGCTGGACTGCCTTCCGATCGTTTCATTTTCGAGGGATTCCTGCCAGCCAAGGCCAGTGGGCGCCGGGCGCGCCTGGAGCAGGTCCGCGAGGAGCCGCGTACGCTGATTTTCTATGAGGCCCCCCATCGCATTCTCGAATGCCTGCAGGATATGGAGGCGGTGTTCGGTGGTGATCGCCCGGCGCTGCTGGCTCGAGAACTGACCAAGACGTTCGAGACCCTCAAGGGGTTGCCGCTGGTCGAGCTGCGTCAGTTCGTCGAATCCGATTCCAACCAGCAGCGTGGGGAATGTGTGGTTTTGGTGGCAGGGTGGACTGCTCCGCAGAGTGACGAGGCCATCAGCAGCGAGACGATGCGAATTCTGGACCTGTTGCTCAAGGAGATGCCGCTCAAAAGGGCGGCGGCACTGGCTGCTGAAATCACTGGCGAGCGCAAGAACGTGTTGTATCAGGTCGCCCTGGAGAAGCAGAAAGAGCAATAAATAGCGGAGCAGGGTGGCCAAAGGCTTTTATCGCTTGTCCTGAGGCCGCTCTGCCGTTAACCTGCGCGGCGGAGAGTCGATTGGACAGTCGCTGCCCTCTATGAAAATTAGAGGGGGGAGGAAAGTCCGGGCTCCATAGGGCGGAGTGCCAGGTAATGCCTGGGGGGCGTGAGCCTACGGAAAGTGCCACAGAAAATAACCGCCTAAGCACTTCGGTGCCGGTAAGGGTGAAAAGGTGCGGTAAGAGCGCACCGCACGTCTGGTAACAGTTCGTGGCTAGGTAAACCCCACTCGGAGCAAGACCAAATAGTGTTCCAAGGCGTGGCCCGCG
>NZ_JBJJLO010000154.1:0-12293 GCF_046230915.1 Pseudomonas sp. KCJK8993 | reverse complement strand
CTCGAAGAGGAAAGGAAGGAGGGAAGTGCTGCAAGGGCGCGGTGGGCACGGGGAGGTAGAAAAGGAGCGCGCGCGCCGTGGGCGAGGGGGCCCCGGCCGGGGAGGGGGGGGGGAGGAGGACGGGGAATTAGGGGGGGGGGGGGGGCGCGACAGTGTGTCGCACTGGCGGGATGCACGAGCCTGGTCTTTGCTGGGTCGGGCCCGGCACGGTGCCGGGCGGTCCACTTCACGTCATGTGGGGCAGGTGTCCTGCCCCTGGTAGGGGGCGTTCAACTACGCAAAAGGACACGGACCGTTATCGATGTCTCGACCAAGGAGGTCATGTTGAAAATGAAATTTCTGGCGGCTTCGCTGCTGCTCTGGATGTTCTCGATGACTGCGCAAGCGGGTTGCGCGGTATTGGGGCCTTGGGATGATCCGTGCTCGAAAGCCGTGCTCGGGCCGACTCCTACATTGTGCGAATGCCCATGACTGAATCGCGCTCCGACCAGGACGATGGAATCTTGTGTGACTGACCAGGAGGTCTTGAATGAAGAAAATGTTGTTGGCGGTATTGCTGCTATGCGGTTTCTCCCTGACTGCCCAAGCTTCGTGCCCGGTGTTCGGTCCGTCCAAGGATCCCTGCAGCGGCCCGGTATGGGGTCCGTCTACCTGCGAGTGCCCATGAGGTAACTTGCCTGGCGGGTCCGGCCGGTGCCGGGCCCGCACGCTGGGAAGACTGTCGTGGGTTGCGAGAGATCCTGGCCGAGGGCGGTTGCTGGAAGGCCACCCGGCATTCAGCGACAATAGCGCCCTTCGATTTTCCCCGCCAAAGCAAGGAGCAACCCGGTGAGAGCTGTTTATAGCGCGGCCTATGTCGACCAGTTGATCGACAGCCGCAGCTACGAGGCCATGGCCATGCTCGGTGCGCATATGGAGGCGGCCGCACCAGCTCCCGACCAGCCGGACCTGGGTCTGCCGCCGGTGCTGTTCGTCTATCTGGAAGCCCTGACCTGGTTCGCCCAGTCGGTTCGTTCCGGCGCCTGGACCTATTTCGAAGCGACCCCCCATGCTCGGCAGCAAGCGATGCGTGCCGGCCTGCTGGCGCTGGGTTGCGATCGCTGGCTGGAGCGCTATGTCTTTGGCATGGACCACTGGACCGACGAGGCTTCGATGGCGGAGCTGGATCGGTGGATCGATGCATCCGAGCCGGAGCAGGCGTCCTGGCTGTTGCAGTTGCTGGACACCCAGCGTGATCGGCTCAAGCAGCTGCTGTGCCGCACCGCACACCTCCCATTGAGTAAGCCAGGTGCGTAAAGCCGATCGCCTGTTCCAACTGGTCAACCTGATCCGGGTTCACCAACCCATCTCTGCGCAACGCCTGGCCAGCCGAATTGGCGTTTCGGTGCGCTCCATCTATCGATATATCGATGACCTGTCCTTCAGCGGGATCCCGATCTATGGGACCGCGGGCCTGGGCTACGCCCTGGATGCCGATTACCAGATGCCGCCATTGACGCTGAACCGGCTCGAACTGGATGCCTTGATGCTGGGGATGGAAATGCTCTCGGCTACGGCGGATAAGGATCTGAGCGCAGCCGCCAGGTCATTGTTGAGCAAGGTCTCGGCGTCCATGGCCAAGCAGTGCCTGGATCCCCATACGGCAAAAATTCGCGCCTTGGGAAAGACGTCCGATACCACGCGTGCCCACTTGGCGATCCTGAGGAGCGCCATCGAGCAAGCCCGGGCCCTGGAGATCGGCTATACCCGGCTGGACGGTGAAGTTTCCCGGCGGGTCATCGTGCCTCTTGGCCTGTTTTACTGGGGAGGGAAGTGGACTGTCGGCAGTTGGTGCTCCACCAGGGCCGACTATCGAGATTTCCGCGTCGATCGCATCACGTCCATCACCCATGCCCAGCATGCGCCGGCTATTCCCCTAGGCCTTGATCTGCAGGTCTACATGAAGCACCAGGCCAGCCAATGGCGCGATCAACGGCACTGACAATACGTTGTCAGTAGGGGGCGTTGATCATGGGATCTCCTGAAACCAAGAGGGTATTCCCATGTTGAACTCATTCCACGTACTGGAGCTGGCCATTTTCAAGGTCAGGGAAACGTGCATCGCACAGGTGCCGGCACTGCGGTCGGGGCTTTGCGAAACGCTGAAGGCTTTTCCCGGCTTGATCGAGTACCACGGCTACTGCCCCATGGGGGACGACCGGACCTTCGTGGACCTGGCGCTGTGGGACAGTTTGGAAAACGCCCAGCGGGTGGCCAAGGCCTTCAATGAGGGAGATCCGAGATTCTCCGAGTACATGCATGCCATCGAGGACCTGACGTTCATGAGCCATTTCGTGCCGCAGAAGGACTGACTGGCCACCAAGCGGCTGGAGCGCTCTCTAGCCGCTGCAAGTGTTCCCCGGATACCGAGACCGTTAGAGCAAGGCAGCAAGACGGGTATTTGGCTAGGCTACGGTTTTTTCAGGGAGGGTCTTGCGTCTGATCGGTCCGTGGCAGTTGTAGTGGTTACAAGGGTTTGGAATACGGCATGTATTTTACGCCGCGCCTGAAACCTCGTATGAAGCGCTGCACTCAACCTTTCCACTTGGCGTTCATTCGCTTGTTTATGGCCCTGGACCGAATTGTTCTTGCATCAATACTGCGGAATATCCGTATCCGCTCAACCCAGCGCGCTGGCATATGAATAATCGAGACCACCGCCATCTGGTGGTTTTTATGCCTGGAGAAACACAATGCCACTCACAGAGCTGCAACTGCTGCAGGTCCTTCCAAACGCCCGCCCCGTTGCGGGCGTTTTTGTTCCTGCACTCAACGCGACTATGAATAAGTACGCGATCATCACTCGCTTGCGAATGGCGGCGTTCCTTGCGCAGGTCGGTTATGAGTCGGGACAGCTGCGCAGCCTGGTCGAGAACCTGAACTACAGCGCCAAAGCGTTACTGAGGGTATGGCCGAAGCGGTTTACACCACAATCTGCGGCTCTCTACGCCGGGCACCCAGAGATGATCGCGAACTTCGTCTATGCGGGGCGCATGGGCAACGGCCCCGAATCGTCGGGTGACGGCTGGCGATTCCGTGGCCGCGGCCTACTGCAGGTTACCGGGCGCAACAACTACCGCGCCGCCGGCGAAGGCCTGGGCCTGCCTCTGGAAGCCCAGCCTGACCTGCTCGAGCAACCTGACCAGGCCGCCCTGTCGGCGGCCTGGTGGTGGGCGAAACATGGGCTGAACGAACTGGCCGATGCCGGCCGCTTTCAAGACATCGGCAGCATCATCAACACCGGGGTGCCAGGTCGGGTGCCGAATGGTGAAGCTGAGCGCCTGGCCCTGTATGACCTGGCGCTCAAGGTGCTGGCGTGAAGGCTGGCGGAGTCGCTCTGGCGGCTCTGCTACTGGTTGCCCTAGCAGGTTGGGCGCTGACGGCCTCATACCACCAAGGCCTGTCGGCACAGGACAAAGAGTGGCAAGTGCGCTGGAATGCCCGTGATGCCGGCGACAAGCAGGCCTGGGTCCTGGCTGAACGCGAGGAACGCGAGAAAGAGCAGGCGAGGCAGAACTCAATCAACAAGGCGGTGCAGGATGGGCAACGAAAAATCGATAGCGCGATCGCTGATGCTGTTGTCGCTCGCTCTACTGCTGACAGCCTGCAGCGGGCCGTCGACGCTCTTACCGAGCGCCTCAAGCGTACGACCAGCAGCAATTCCTGCACTGCCGCCGCAAGCGCGGCAGCAACCCGCACAGCCTTGGTGTTTGCCGAGCTGTTCAAGCGCGCTGACGCGAGAGCGGGAGACCTGGCGGCAGATGCTGATCAAAGCCGGAGCAGGGGAGTGACTTGTGAGCAGGCCTATGATGACCTGATGAAGTAGCTGGGGAACTGAGCCTTTCCCAGTAAGCGCTTAGTGAATTGTCGGAATCACCGACGTCGGCGACCAGGGACTGATCGCGCTGAGCACGTTTCAAGCCTGTGTCAAATAAGTTTCCACGGAAATGTAGTAGTTGTTTTTGAACAGTGCGCAAAACTTGGCGCTCAGCCGAAAAAACTCCTGCTGAGCAAGTCAGATGAAGGGCTTCTAGTATTACTTTGCACTGGAATGACCAACATCAAGTACGATGTTGGTCATTTGGTATGTGTATTTATTGATTTCAAAAATTTTCGATATTATTCATTTTTCAAAAGATAGTTTGGTAATGGGCTTATCGTTGCTCTTTACAGCGTTGTCTTCTATGGTGATTTCGCTGTTATAGGCGACGTAATATATGCCGATGTTTTTTATGTCCATCAAGTAACCTCTTGCATCCTCGCGTTTCCATTCGCCATCACGGTTGGGTTCCAGTGTGTAATAGGTATCACTGACATCGCCGGGTTTACCATCTGTATACCAGTAGCTGACTGCGACTTCGACTTCTGTGTGGCGTTTGTTTTTGATTTTGATGCTCATATTCATATTCCTTTTTGAATTGAGTGTTCCATGAGTTGGCTCCCTATCTAAAATTCTGCAGACTTGCCACTGTTACTGATAATCAGTAGTTAGGTTGACTCGTGGAGGACTTTTATTTACGGAGAAGGGAATGCATGTCTATTTCTTTTTTAATCTGTCACTTGTGTTGCATTGCACAGTTAAGACCATAGACGAGTGAATGCAAGGCGCTCTATGGTTTTTCTAGTTCTTGTGTTTGCCAGCATACTCACTTGCGCCGATCAGGTACTGGTCAGATGAGTGGCTTGCGAGCAGCCCTAGACGTACTAACGATCGGGCTTTCAGCCGTTGTTCACGACGTCGCCGCCCGCGGACCTGTTTAGACGCTCGATCAGCTCAGGCCCGTGGTTCCTGACGTTGCCGATGGCGGCGCTGATGATCTGCTCGTTGAGCATGTCTTGCGAGAGGAGGCGACACATACTGCGGTAGGCCTCCGGGTGGTTGAAACGTTTTACCGCCAAGGCCGCGCTACCAGATCTGAAGTCTGGAAATTGGCGAGATTCATCGTGCGAGAGTCCTTTGGCACAGAGTCAATTGCGACGCTTCTAATGGTTAGCGGTCAGCTATACCAGTTTACACCGGCAGCCCACACACCCTTGTCTACATGCTATCTCGGTGGCGCGAGGTTGGATCGGCGAGATCGATGCAACGGGGCGTCGACGCTGGGAAGGTCTTTGACAGACAGAGCGGAAAGACGCGCGCATCTATTCAGGCCCTGGCACCCGCTGGGGCTTTTTCATTTCTAAAGCGTCGATGGGCGCGACCAGGCCGGTCCGATTAGGCGTCCTGGCCGTGGATGCGAATGGCTAGAATAATTACTGGCTGCATGTACAGTATTCTGCTGAGATAGTAATTTCACTCCTCGGGTGTATCAGCAGCGAAAATCACCGCGTCGAGGGTGTGTACCTTCTCAGTTCCGAGTGAGGGCCTCGAGCTTCGAGTAATCGCCAAGAGCGGCTATATGCGGCATCGGCCGTGATTATTGAAAAGCTTAAGGAGATCCACTTATGCAACCAGTTAAGATCGGTGAAAAGTTCTATCAATTGAAAGGTTAAAAGGAGACTTTTCCACTGTTATTGATGCCTCACAAAACACAGCAGGTGTAACTATTCGAACCTACTCTGTGACTGGCGGAATACTTTTTACAGGCACGGTGAAACCTACTAATCCCAATGGATACCACCTATATCACGCGTTCTATATGGCTACGCTCGCAGGGTGGTCGACCATTCCGTATGAGGTTTTTGTGCCAGCCGACCAAGGTGTGTATTGGGCGCCAGAAAACTCTTTGTCTTGGATTATGATGACCTACGATATTCAGCCCTAAGCGACCTTCGTGCTCGGAACCAAATGAGCTGGCTGGGGGCTGAGCTCGATCTAAGAGCCTCGACATGCGTCGGGGCTTTTTCGTTTTTGACTATGCTCGAGCCACTACTGGCCCTCTCTTAAATCATGCATACGGAGTCGGGCGCATGGAGTTTCTGTATCGCCTGCTCGACAGGCTTGATACCTGGTTTACCGCAGGGTTGGTTGGAGCGTTCGCCGCGAGCTGGTGGCACCGCGACGACCTGGTAGACCGAAAGGCCTGGGCCGTCTTCATTTTCTCGGGTGCCGTCTGCGCCCATTACCGGAGGCGCTTCGACTTTGCGTAAACAGTTGATTGACTCGACTGCGTAACCGAAGCCGCTCAACGTCCGGGGTTCGGCGTCTGAGGCGCTGGATCAAGCCACGTTACGGGCCTTTCATCCACACAGGGCGTCTGATCAGGGTCAGTTGCAGGATTTTTTACCGATGCAGAATGGAGATGGCGAAAGCCCAGTTCACATACTGGGCTTTTCGTTTCTGGGATTCGTACAGGCGAAACAAAGCCCGGATGCAACCAGGCTCGTAGAGGAAGAGTTCAGCGCGAATCCACTTTTTTCGCTGCCTGAGAGGAAGATCTTGCACTCCGCTTTCGAAGCCAAGTAGTGAACGCATGTACCGGATGGAGGACGGCGGTAACCATGCTAAGCAGCATGATAAGGAGGAGGATGGTCAGCGGGATGCTTTCGTGCGAGAACATGGTGGGGAACTCCTGTAGTCACTATGTCGGAACCCGCAGACTAGACATATCGAAGCATGTTTTCGATGAACATATATTCATCATCGCGAGCTTGAAGTGTGCTACAGCGGCTGGTTCAAACGCGGTCTTGTACAGGCGGAAAAAAAGGTTCTTCACGGATGACCGGGAAAGTCATTCTTGATCTTCATGAAAAAGAATCCGCTGTCCCGGTAGCCGTACGCCATCCGCTTGATCACCTTGATCCGGTTGTTGATCCCTTCCAACTGTCCCGTATGCATGGGCCATCTTGCCGGATCGCTTTTTTACGACGGAAACACCGTAATCCTTCTTCAGCACGTCGACGACCGCTTCGAAGAATTGAGCTTTCTGATTGGCGAGGGCGAGCTTTTCTTCAAGCATCCTTGATGCGTTGCTCCGGTGTCAGCGGCAGCTTGGGATCGTCCATCGGTCGGCTCCTCTGGGCACGAATGGAGGCGCCTTGACTCCAGTCTTGGCGTCCATGCTTGCGCAACCACACCAGCACCGTCGAACGCCCCTGAATCCCATAACGCCGTTGAGCCTCTTTATAACTCAACTCGCCCTTTTCGACCTGATCGCCGACCGCCAATTTAAAGCCCAGCGCGTAATCACGCTGACTGCGCCTTTTTCCCGAATCCATTGGTTCCTCCTGAGGAAAGGCCAGAAGATGTAAACCTTATTCAGGACGGGACACCAGAAACAAAAAAGCCCTGAAAAATCAGGGCTTTATCGTAGAGATTTGGCGGAGGCGTAGAGATTCGAACTCTAGGACCTGTTACAGTCGGCGGTTTTCAAGACCGCTGCCTTAAACCACTCGGCCACACCTCCAGATCGCATTGCGGGCGCCATGATACCCGAATGAAACACACTGTCAAACTCTCTGCGTCGCGCGCTACAGCGCCTCTGTTATCATCCTTGCCACTAAATGTTTCAACCAACAGGAGTGTCGCCATGCGCGAACAGGATTACGCAGTTAACAACGGCGTGCAGGCCGAGCAGCTAGAGGTTAGCCGCGTCCTGCGCAACACTTACGGCTTGCTGGCCCTGACCCTCGCTTTCAGCGGGATCATGGCTTATGTGGCACAACAGATGCGCGTCGGCTACCCGAACGTCTTCGTCGTGCTGATCGGTTTCTACGGTCTGTTCTTCCTCACCAACAAACTCCGCGATTCGGTCTGGGGCCTGGTCTCGACTTTCGCCCTCACCGGTTTCATGGGCTTCCTGCTCGGCCCGATCCTCAACCGCTACCTGGGCATGCAGGGTGGCGCTGAAGTGGTCAGCTCGGCCTTCGCCATGACCGCTCTGGTGTTCGGCGGCCTGTCGGCCTACGTGCTGATCACCCGCAAGGACATGAGCTTCCTGGGTGGTTTCATCACCGCCGGTTTCTTCGTCCTGATGGGCGCCGTGCTGGCCAGCCTGTTCTTCCAGATCAGCGGCCTGCAACTGGCGATCAGCGCCGGCTTCGTGCTGTTCTCCTCGGTGTGCATCCTGTTCCAGACCAGCGCCATCATCCACGGCGGCGAGCGTAACTACATCATGGCGACCATCAGCCTGTATGTATCGATCTACAACCTGTTCGTCAGCCTGCTGCAGCTGTTCGGCATCATGAGCCGCGACGACTGATCCTCAGCTTCAAGCCTTGAAAAACCCGCTTCGGCGGGTTTTTTTATGGCTCGGTTTTATTGCCTGGCGCAGGGGCCGTGGTCATTCCATGGGCGGCAAACGGCGCTTGATCGGTGACTTCTTGACGATCGAGGTGTTGGTCTCGGCGTACTGGTTGAGGCGGTCCAGCAGGCTGTCCAGTTGTTCCATGGAGCGCACCTGCAGGCGTGCGAAAAAACAATCGTCGCCGGTGACCTTGTCGCACTCGGTGAACTCGGGGATCGCCAGGATCTGCCGTTCGACTTCCTGCAGTTTTCCCGGCAAGGGGCGGATGCGCACGATGGCCTGCAATTGATACCCCAGGAACCGGGGGTCGACCTCCAGGGTATAGGCGCTGATCACCCCTCGCTCTTCAAGTCGGCGCAGGCGCTCGGCGACACTAGGGGCGGACAGCCCGCTGATTTGCCCGAGGGCCTTGAGCGAGCGTCGGGAATCTTGCATCAGCGCGCTGATCAGCGTCTGGTCGATGGCATCCAGCATGGCAGTCTCGTTAGGTAGATGGGCTTTCTTACCTTGATAAAAAAGGCGAAGACTGAGTCTAGCCTAGGATTTTCTCTGGTGAGGCGGTAGTTGAGTTACGGATAATCTGGCGACCGATAAAGGAGCCTGATGATGGATGCACTGATTCGTCGCGGATCGCTGGAAATGAGCGCCGCCATGTTGATTTCCGGAACCATTGGCTGGTTTGTCCTGGTCTCGGGGCAACCCGTGCTGGACGTGGTGTTCTGGCGCTGCCTGTTCGGCGCCGCGACCTTGCTGCTGGTCTGCGCTGCCCTGGGCTTGCTGCGCAAGGACCTTCTCACGCGTCGGGTCCTGCTGCTGGCGGTGGTCAGCGGCGCGGCCATCGTCGGCAACTGGGTGCTGTTGTTCGGCTCCTATTCCCGGGCCTCGATCGCCATCGGCACCGCCGTGTACAACGTCCAGCCGTTTCTCCTGGTGGGCCTGGGCGCGTTGTTCCTGGGAGAAAAAATCACGGCGCAGAAATTATTCTGGCTGTGCCTGTCGTTCTCCGGGATGCTGGCCATCGTCAGCGCTCACGACGGACAAGGCGGCCCGGGCGATGACTACCTGCTGGGGATCGGCCTGGCCCTGGGCGCAGCCTTGCTGTACGCCTTCGCCGCGCTGCTGATCAAACGCTTGAGCGGAACCCCGCCGCACCTGATCGCCCTGATCCAGGTCTGCACCGGTGTATTGCTGCTGGCGCCCTGGGCCAACCTTGGCACGCCACCCCGGGAGGCCGGCGCCTGGGCCAGCTTGCTGGCATTGGGCATCATCCACACGGGACTGATGTACGTGCTGCTGTACGGTGCGATCCAGAAGCTGCCCACCGCGTTGACCGGGGCCTTGTCCTTCATCTATCCGATCGCGGCGATCTTCGTCGACTGGCTGGCGTTCGGTCACCGCCTGGGTTGGCTGCAGTGGCTCGGGGTCGGCGCGATCCTGCTCGCCGCCGCCGGCATGCAGCAAGGCTGGAGCCCGAGGTTGCGCCGCAGCGCCTTGCAGTGAGCGGGCCTGCACCGATCGGCACCTGGCCTTGACAGCCCGGGGCGCAGCGCTAGATTTCAGCATGCGTCGCAACGTTTGCGATGCACTTTCTCTTGATCCAGCCGCCTGGCGATCCGGCCATCCGTGCCTGGATCATTGCCGGGTGCCTGGCGCTGCCTGACGCCGCCCCGGTGGTCGATGACCTGTCATTGCCAACTCGCGCCGCGCAGGGCCGGTTGGCCCTGGAGCGATCATGAGCACTCGACGCAAGGTTCCCGGAATCCGCAACTACGATGGTCCCGCCGGTGGCTGGGGCGCGCTCAAGGCCACGGCTACGGCCGTGCGCGAGCAGATGGACACCCTCAAGGCCCCCCTGACCCTGATGCGCACCAACCAGCCCGACGGTTTCGATTGTCCTGGTTGCGCCTGGCCGGACAAGGAGCACAAGTCGACCTTCCAGTTCTGCGAGAACGGCGCCAAGGCGGTGACCTGGGAAGCCACCAACAAGCGGGTGACGTCCGAGTTTTTGGCCAGCCATCCGGTGGCCTCGCTGCTGCAGCGCTCGGACTATCAGTTGGAGGACCTCGGTCGCCTTACCGAGCCCCTGGTCTACGACCGCGCCAGCGACACCTTCAAGCCGGTGCCCTGGCAGGCCGCCTTCGAGCGCATTGGCCAGGTCCTGCGCGGCCTGAAGCCCGAGCAAGTGGAGTTCTACACCTCGGGCCGCGCCTCCAACGAGGCGGCCTACCTGTACCAGCTGTTTGCCCGGGAATATGGCTGCAACAACTTTCCCGACTGCTCGAACATGTGCCACGAGCCCACCAGCGTCGGCCTGCCCAGGTCCATAGGCATTGGCAAGGGCACGGTATCGCTGGAGGATTTCGATGTTTGCGAGCTGATCATCTCCATCGGCCACAACCCTGGCACCAACCACCCGCGGATGATGGGCACCCTGCACGAAGCATCACGGCGCAAGGTGCCGATCATGGTCTTCAACCCTCTGCGCGAGCGGGCCCTGGAGCGCTTCGCCGATCCGCAGAACATGGTGGAGATGGCCACCTATGGCTCCACGCGCATCGCCTCGTCGTACTTCCAGGTCAAGGCCGGCGGCGACGCGGCCGCGATCAAGGGCATCATGAAGGCGCTGCTGGTCCTGGAAGACAACCTGGGACAGGTGCTGGACCGCGACTTCATCGCCCAGCACACCCTGGGCTTCGCCGCCCTGGAGGCCGACCTGCATGCCACCCGGTGGGCGGATATCGAACAGGCCAGCGGCCTCAAGCAGAGCGACCTGGAAATGGTCGCCGCGGCCTATGCCAAGTCCAATGCCACCATCGTCACCTATGGCATGGGCATCACCCAGCACAACGAAGGCACGGCCAATGTGCGGCTGATCTGCGACCTCTTGATGCTGCGAGGCAACCTGGGCAAGCCCGGGGCGGGGATCTGCCCGCTGCGTGGCCACTCCAACGTGCAGGGCAACCGCACCGTGGGCATCACCGAAAAACCCGCGCAGGCGTTCCTCGACAAGCTCGAGCAGGTGTTCGGCTTCAAGCCACCGGCCAGCCATGGCCACGACGCGGTGCAAGCGATGCAGGCGATCATCGCCGGCCAGTCCAAGGCCCTGCTATGCCTGGGGGGCAACTTCGCCGTGGCCCTGCCGGACCCGGGCCAGTGTTTCCCGGCCATGGCCCAGCTCGACCTGAGCGTGCACATCGCCACCAAGCTCAACCGCAGCCATCTGCTGGTGGCCAAGGAAACCTTCGTTTTTCCGTGCCTGGGCCGCACCGAAATGGACGTGCAGGACGGCATGCGCCAGGCGATCACCGTCGAGGATTCGATGTCCATGGTCCATGCCTCGGCCGGCAAGCTGGCCCCGGCCTCGCAAGCCCTGATGTCGGAACCGGCGATCGTCGCCGGCATGGCCAAGGCGACGCTGACCGCGAGCAAGGTGCCGTGGCTGGAACTGGTGGCCGACTACGACAAGATCCGCGACCTGATCGAGAAGACCGTCCCTGGCTTCGACGACTACAACGCCAGGATCCGCGTTCCCGGAGGCTTCCGCATGCCCCTGGCGGCGGCCGAGCGCCAATGGCTGACACCCTCGGGCAAGGCCGAGTTCTTCGTCTTCCCCGGCTTGCACGAAGACAAGGAAGTGGATGGCGCCGACGTCCTGCGCCTGGTGACCCTGCGCAGCCACGACCAGTACAACACCACCATCTATGCCCTGGACGATCGCTACCGCGGGGTCTTCGGTCGTCGCGACGTGCTGTTCATCAGCCCGGCGGACCTCGCGGCCCGGGGCCTGGCCCATGGCGACCTGGTGGACATCGAGACGGTGACCGACGGCCGGCGCCTGCGCTACGAGAACATCACCGCCATCGAGTACAAGATCGCCCCGGGCACCGTCGGCGCCTATTACCCCGAGGCCAACCGCCTGGTGCCGCTGGACTACCTGGACGTCGACAGCGGCACGCCGTCCTACAAGTCGGTACCGGTGCGGGTGCTGCGCGCGGGCGTTTAGCCGCCAGGTTGGGCAGCCGATCCCCTGGAAGGTCCTGCGGAGCTTGGCGCAGCTTCGCAAGCTCA
>NZ_JBJJLO010000153.1:0-12432 GCF_046230915.1 Pseudomonas sp. KCJK8993 | reverse complement strand
AGCCATGAATTTCGAGGTGGTTTTTTAACGGGCCTGCTATTAATAGCCGCAGTTTTAAAGCTGCGCTCTGTCAGGCACTTGACAGCATCGGCTATGATATCCGTTTTGATTTATCAGGCCGCATCCGGCCGCGCACTTGTACGTTCAAGGATCCTATGAGCAAGCCCACTGTCGACCCTACCTCCAATTCCAAGACTGGACCGGCCGTACCGGTCAACTTCCTGCGCCCGATCATCCAGGCGGACCTGGACTCGGGTAAACACACGCAGATCGTGACCCGCTTCCCGCCGGAGCCCAACGGCTACCTGCACATCGGTCATGCCAAGTCGATCTGCGTGAACTTCGGCCTGGCCCAGGAATTCGGTGGCGTCACCCACCTGCGTTTCGACGACACCAACCCGGCCAAGGAAGACCAGGAGTACATCGACGCCATCGAGCGCGACGTCAAGTGGCTGGGCTTCGAATGGGCCGGTGAAGTGCGCTATGCCTCGCAATATTTCGACCAGTTGCACGATTGGGCAGTGGAGCTGATCAAGGCGGGCAAGGCCTATGTCGACGACCTGACTCCCGATCAGGCCAAGGAATACCGTGGCACCCTCACCGAGCCGGGCAAGAACAGCCCGTTCCGCGAGCGCTCGGTGGAAGAGAACCTGGACTGGTTCGCCCGCATGAAGGCCGGCGAGTTCAAGGACGGCGAGCGTGTATTGCGGGCCAAGATCGACATGGCCTCGCCGAACATGAACCTGCGCGACCCGATCCTCTACCGCATCCGCCATGCCCACCATCACCAGACCGGCGACAAGTGGTGCATCTACCCGATCTACGACTTCACCCACGGCCAGTCGGACGCTATCGAAGGCATCACCCATTCGATCTGCACCCTGGAGTTCGAAAGCCATCGTCCGCTGTACGAGTGGTTCCTGGACAACCTGTCGGTGCCATGCAAGCCGCGCCAGTACGAGTTCAGCCGGCTGAACCTGAATTACACCATCACCAGCAAGCGCAAGCTCAAGCAGCTTGTGGACGAAGGCCACGTCAACGGCTGGGACGATCCGCGCATGTCGACGCTGTCGGGCTTCCGCCGTCGTGGCTACACCCCCAAGTCGATCCGCAACTTCTGCGAGATGATCGGCACCAACCGTTCCGACGGCGTGGTGGATTTCGGCATGCTCGAATTCAGCATCCGTGATGACCTCGACCAGAGCGCCCCGCGTGCCATGTGCGTGCTGCGCCCGTTGAAGGTAGTGATCACCAACTACCCGGAAGGCCAGGTCGAGAACCTCGAGCTGCCGCGTCACCCGAAAGAAGACATGGGCATGCGCGTGCTGCCGTTCGCCCGTGAAATCTACATCGATCGCGACGACTTCATGGAAGAGCCGCCAAAAGGCTACAAGCGCCTGGAGCCGGCCGGTGAAGTGCGCCTGCGTGGCAGCTACGTGATCCGCGCCGACGAGGCGATCAAGGATGCCGATGGCAACATCGTCGAACTGCGCTGCTCCTACGATCCGGACACCCTGGGCAAGAATCCGGAGGGCCGTAAGGTCAAGGGCGTGATCCACTGGGTGCCGGCCGCCGCCAGCGTCGAGTGCGAAGTACGCCTGTACGATCGCCTGTTCCGTTCGCCGAACCCGGAGAAGGCCGAGGACGGTGCGAGTTTCCTGGACAACATCAACCCTGACTCCCTGCAAGTGCTCACTGGTTGTCGTGCCGAACCCTCGTTGGGCAACGCACAGCCGGAGGACCGTTTCCAGTTCGAGCGCGAAGGCTACTTCTGCGCGGATATCAAGGACTCGAAACCAGGTGCCCCGGTATTCAACCGTACCGTGACCCTGCGCGACTCCTGGGGTCAGTGATTCAGTCAAGGAACTAACGTGCTAACGATCTACAACACGCTCACCAAGAGCAAAGAAGTCTTCAAGCCCCTGGATGGCAACAATGTGCGCATGTACGTGTGCGGCATGACCGTGTACGACTACTGCCACATCGGCCACGGCCGCAGCATGGTCGCCTTCGACCTGGTGACCCGCTGGTTGCGTTTCAGCGGCTACAACCTGACCTACGTGCGCAACATCACCGATATCGAAGACAAGATCATCAATCGGGCGCGGGAGAACGGCGAGCCGTACAACGCCTTGACCGAACGCATGATCACGGCCATGCACGAGGACGAGGCCCGGCTGAACATCAAGAAGCCGGACCTGGAACCACGGGCCACGGATCATATCCCGGGCATGCTGAGCATGATCCAGACCCTGATCGACAAGGGTTATGCCTACGCACCTGGCAATGGCGACGTGTACTACCGCGTCGCCAAGTTCATGGGCTACGGCAAGCTGTCGCGCAAGAAGATCGAGGACCTGCGCATCGGTGCGCGGATCGAGGTCGACGAAGCCAAGCAGGACCCGCTGGACTTCGTCCTGTGGAAGGCCACCAAGCCGGGCGAGCCGAGCTGGGAGTCGCCGTGGGGCGCCGGGCGTCCGGGCTGGCATATCGAGTGCTCGGTGATGTCCACCTGCTGCCTGGGCGAGACCTTCGACATCCATGGCGGCGGCAGCGACCTGGAGTTCCCGCACCATGAGAACGAGATCGCCCAGAGCGAGGCGGCCACCGGCAAGACCTACGCCAATGCCTGGATGCACTGCGGCATGATCCGCATCAATGGCGAGAAGATGTCCAAGTCCTTGAACAACTTCTTCACCATCCGCGACGTGCTCGACAAGTACCATCCGGAGGTGGTGCGCTACCTGCTGGTGTCCAGCCACTACCGCAGTGCGATCAACTACTCGGAAGACAACCTCAAGGACGCCAAGGGCGCCCTGGAGCGGTTCTACCACGCGCTCAAGGGCTTGCCTAAAGTGGCCCCGGCCGGCGGCGAGGCCTTCGTCGAGCGTTTCACCCAGGTGATGAACGACGACTTCGGTACCCCGGAAGCCTGTGCCGTGCTGTTCGAGATGGTGCGCGAGATCAACCGCCTGCGTGAGAGCGATCTCGACGCGGCGGCTGGCCTGGCGGCCCGCTTGCGGCAACTGGCCGACGTGCTGGGCGTATTGCAACTGGAGGCCGAGGACTTCCTGCAGGCCGATGCCGGTGGTCGGGTCGATGCGGCGCAGGTCGAGGCGCTGATCCAGGCCCGCCTGGCGGCCCGGGCCAACAAGGATTGGGCCGAGTCCGACCGGATCCGCGACCAGATCACCGCCATGGGCGTGATCCTGGAAGACGGCAAGGGCGGCACCACCTGGCGCCTGGCTGACTGAGCCCTGGTTCGCAAGCAATAAAAAACCCGCCTCGTGCGGGTTTTTTATTGGCTGCGGGAAAAAGCCCCCTCAGGTCAGCGCAGCCAGGCGCTGCATGGTATCCGGGAAGCGTTCGACCAGGCGGATCAAGGTGGTGGCCTGGGCACTGGGAGTGGCGCGGCCTTGTTCCCAATTCTCCAGGGTACGGGTGTTGGTGCGCAGGTACATGGCGAATACCGAGCGCGACAGGTTCAGTCGCTGGCGGACCTTCAGGACCTCGGCAGCGCTGATGGGCGGCAGCTTGGCGAGCTTCACCTGCTGGCTGCGCAGGGTGATCTTGCCCTGGCGCTCCAGGGTGAGGGCCTGGACGCCCTCCAGTGGCTCGGGAAAGATCTCGTGTCTGCTCATTGCTTCTGTCCTCGACCTCATTTTCCAGAGATGCTCCGGCTCGTTGCCAGACCGAGGGGATAGCCTAGGACGGGGATCCGCAAGCGGCTTTCGGAATCAATCGCCGGAGCGCCAGGGAGGATTCCGAGTATTGATGGGAAGAGGGGAGGGCGGGGCGCCTGAAATGCAAAACGGCACCCGAAGGTGCCGTTTTGTGTGGAGCGTTGTCGCTTGGGCGATCAGCCCGCCAGGCCGGAATGCTGGACCAGGGTCAGCAGTGGCTGCGGGTACACACCGAGGAAGAACGCCAGCACCGCGATGGCCAGCAGCATGACACCACCGGCTTTCTGCTCCCAGTGCAGCTGGGCATCGACGCGACGCAGGTTCGGCTCGATCAGGTACAGGGTGACCATCACGCGCAGGTAGTAGAACACGCCGATGGCACTACCCAGGATCAGCGAGCCCACCAGCCACCATTGGTGCGCTTCGACACCGGTGGCGATGATGTAGAACTTGCCGATGAAGCCTGCGGTCAGCGGGATACCGGCCAGGGACAGCATCATCACGGTCAGCACGGCGGTCAGGTACGGACGGCGCCAGAACAGGCCGCGATATTCGTACAGGGCGTCGGCGTCGCGGCCTTTGTAAGGCGAGGACATCAGGGTGATCACGCCGAAGGCGCCGAGGCTGGTGATCACGTACGTGACCAGGTACACGCCGATGGCTTCCATCGCCAGGCCCTTGCTCGCCACCAGGGCGATCAGCAGGTAACCGAAGTGAGCGATGGACGAGTAACCCAGCAGGCGCTTGAGGTTGCTCTGGGTCAGCGCCAGCAGGTTACCCACCAGGATCGAGGCAATGGCGATCACGGTCAGGACGTTGCTCAGGACGCCGCTGCTGGCCACTGGCGACAGCTGGAACAGGCGCACCAGCACCGCGAACACCGCGACCTTGCTGGCGGTGGCCAGGAAGGCGGCTACCGGGGCAGGAGCCCCTTCGTAGACGTCCGGGGTCCACAGGTGGAAAGGCACCAGCGACAGCTTGAACGCCAGGCCGACCAGCATCATGCCCAGGCCCAGCTGTGCCAGCGGGCTTGGCAGGCCGGTGGCCGCCAGGGCCTGGCCGATGCCGCTGAAGCTCAGGCTGCCGGCTTCCGCGTAGAGCAGGGCCATGCCGAACAACAGGAAGCCCGAGCCGGCGGCCGACAGCACCATGTACTTGATGCCGGCTTCCAGGGAGCGCTTGTTGAAGAAGGCATAGGCCACCAGGCCGTAGACCGGTACCGACAGCAGTTCCAGGCCGATGAACAGGCCGGCCAGGTTCTGCGCGCTGACCAGCACCAGGCCACCTGCGGCGGCCAGGAGGATCAGCAGGTACAGTTCTTCACGGTTGCCCGGGTAACCGCTGCTGCCGTCGCCCAGGTAGGCGTGGGCCAAGGTCACGCAGGCCAGGGTGGCCACCAGGATCAGGGCCATGTAGAGGCAGGCGAACTGGTCGATCTGCAACAGCGGCGTGACCGCGATGGGTGCCACTTTCAGCACCGGGAAGATCGACAGCAATGCCAGGTTCAAACCCGCCACCGAGAGGAGGAAGGTCTGGGCGTGATTGCGACGCCAGGCGATCGCCAACATCACCACCACAAGGGTGGCGCTGGTGATCAACAGCGGCGCCAGGGCGATAAAGTGTTGAATCGTAAAGTCCATAGCGCTCTTACCGGGCCGAAGCGAGTTGAGTGAAGGCGGTGCTGAGCCATTGCTGCACGCCATGCATGGTGGCGGCAGAGGTATCGAGGAACGGTTGCGGGTACACGCCGATGTAGATCAGCAGTACCGCCAGTCCCAGCACCATGATCAGTTCGCGAGCATCCATGCCGTGCAGCACGGCGTCCGACTTGGACGGGCCGAAGTAGGCACGGTGGATCATGATCAGCGAGTAGACCGAGCCGAACACCAGGCCGGAAGTGGCGATCGCGGTGATCCATGGCGCACTGACGAAGGTACCGATCAGGATCAGGAACTCGCCGACGAAGTTGCCGGTGCCCGGCAGGCCCAGGGAGGCGGCTGCGAAGAACAGGCTGATGGCCGGCAGGTAGGCGATACGCGACCACAGGCCGCCCATTTCACGCATGTCGCGAGTATGGGTGCGCTCGTACAGCTGGCCGCTGAGGATGAACAGCGCGGCTGCCGAAACACCGTGGGCCAGCATCTGGATCACCGCGCCCTGCAGGGCTTGCTGGCTGCCGGAGTAGATGCCGATCAGCACGAAGCCCATGTGGGACACGCTGGAGAAGGCGATCAGGCGCTTGATGTCGGTCTGGGCGAAGGCCAGGAAGGCACCGTAGAAAATCCCGATCAGGCCCAGGGTCATGGCGATCGGTGCGAACTCCGCCGAAGCGTTGGGGAACAATGGCAGGGCGAAGCGCAGCAGGCCATAGGCCGCAGTCTTCAGGAGGATACCGGCCAGGTCCACGGAACCGGCGGTCGGTGCCTGGGCGTGAGCGTCAGGCAGCCAGGAGTGGAGCGGCACCACTGGCAGCTTCACCGCGAAGGCGATGAAGAAGCCGAGCATCAGGATGTACTCGGTGGCAGTGGACATCTTGGTCTTCAGCAACTGGGCGTAATCGAAGGTGATCACCCCGGTGTTGTTGAAGTTGACCAGCACCAGGCCCAGGATCGCCACCAACATGATCAGGCCGGAAGCCTGGGTGAAGATGAAGAACTTGGTCGCCGCATAGATCCGGGTCTTCTTGCCATCGGCCGAGCTATGACCCCAGAGCGCGATGAGGAAGTACATCGGCACCAGCATCATTTCCCAGAAGAAGAAGAACATGAACAGGTCCAGCGCCAGGAACACGCCGACGACGCCGCCCAGGATCCACATCAGGTTGAGGTGGAAGAAGCCCACGTGGCGCTCGATCTCTTTCCAGGAGCAGAGTACCGAGAGGATACCCAGCAGGCCGGTCAGCAGGATCATCAACAGCGACAGGCCGTCCAGGGCCAGGTGCACGTTGATGCCGAAGCGCTGGATCCACTGGTGCTTGAACTCGATGGCCCAAGTCGGATCGACGCCAGGCGCCGGAGCAAATGAATAGTTACCGTGGGCCCACAGCCAGAGGCCGAGGGCGAGTTCCAGGGTCATGGTCAACAGCGCAATCCAGCGGGGGAGGGTGGCGCCGAAGCGCTCACCCAGCCAGCACAGCAGGCCGCCGATGAAGGGGATCAGGATTAGCCAAGGCAGAATCATGACGGGCTCAATTCCTTTCGCAAGTTCGCAAGGTTCATATCAGACCGCTACCAGCACGACGGCGCCGATGACCAGCACGGCACCGGCAGCCATCGAGGCGGCGTACCAACGCAGTTGACCGGTTTCGGTACGGCTCAGGGAGTTGTGGCCCCCCTTGGCCATACGCGGGATCAAACCGATGGTCTGATCGAGCGGGTCCTTGCGCAGTACATGGCTGATCGCCAGGTATGGCTTGACGAACAGTTTGTCGTAGATCCAGTCGAAGCCCCAGGCGGCGAACCACCAGGCCGAGAGCAGACGCCCGATGCCGCTGTTGGCGATGGCGGTGACCACGCGACGCTTGCCAAGGAACAACAGGGCGGCCAGCAGGATACCGGCCAGGGCGATGGCGCCCGAGGCGATTTCCAGGCTGTGCTTGGCTTCGCCGCCAGCATGGCCGGCGCTCAGGGGCAGCACGCCGTGCAGGGGCGGAGTGATCATCGCGCCGATACCGGTGGACAGCACGATCAGCACCACCAGCGGCAGCCAGTGGGAAATGCCGTGGCCGGCGTGGGCTTCGGTCTTGGCTTCACCGTGGAAGGCGATGAAGATCAGGCGGAAGGTGTACAGCGAGGTCATGAACGCACCCACCAGGCCGGCATACAGCAGGCCTTGGTTGCCGCTGGCGAAGGCTTCCCAGAGGATCTCGTCCTTGGAGTAGAAGCCGGCGGTGACCAGGGGCAGGGCCGCCAGGGCCGCGCCACCGACGATGAAGCTGGCGTAGGCCAGGGGCAGTTTCTTCCACAGGCCGCCCATCTTGAAGATGTTCTGCTCGTGGTGGCAGGCCACGATCACCGCACCGGAGGCCAGGAACAACAGGGCCTTGAAGAAGGCGTGGGTCATCAGGTGGAAGATCGCGCCATCCCAGGCGCCCACGCCCAGGGCCAGGAACATGTAGCCGATCTGGCTCATGGTCGAGTAGGCGAGGATGCGCTTGATGTCGGTCTGTACCAGCGCGGCGAAGCCGGCCAGGACCAGGGTCACGCCGCCGACCAGGCCCACCAGGTGCAGGATTTCCGGCGCCAGGGTGAACAGGCCGTGGGTACGGGCGATCAGGTAGACACCCGCGGTCACCATGGTCGCGGCGTGGATCAGTGCCGAAACCGGGGTCGGGCCCGCCATCGCGTCCGCCAGCCAGGTCTGCAGCGGCAGCTGGGCCGATTTACCGACGGCGCCGCCGAGCAGCATCAGGGTCGCCAGGGTGATCCAGAAATCACCGGCCTGGAACTTCTGCGGCGCTGCCACCAGCAGTTCCTGGACGTTCAGGGTGCCCAGTTGCTGGAACAGGATGAACAGGCCGATGGCCATGAACACGTCGCCGATACGGGTGACGATGAAGGCCTTGAGTGCGGCGTTACCGTTGTTGCGGTTGCTGTAGTAGAAACCGATCAACAGGTACGAGCACAGGCCCACGCCTTCCCAACCGAAGTAGATGAACAGCAGGTTATCGCCGAGGATCAGGAACAGCATGCTGGCGATGAACAGGTTGGTGTAGGAGAAGAACCGCGAGTAGCCGGCTTCGCCACGCATGTACCAGGACGCGAACAGGTGGATCAGGAAGCCGACGCCGGTCACCACGCCAAGCATGGTCACCGACAGGCCGTCCAGGTACAGGGTGAAGTTCGGCGCGAAGCCGTCCACCGACATCCACTGCCACAGCAGCTGGCTGTACGCGCCGCCTGCTGGCGGGGCGACATTGAACTGCCAGATCACGTAGGCGGCGGTGGCGGCCGAGAGGCCTACCGAGCCGACACCGATCAGCGCGGACAGGTTCTCCGAGAACCGCCCGCGGGAGAACGACAGCAGCAGGAAGCCGATCAGGGGGAAGACGAAAGTCAGGAAGAGAAGGTTCATCCGCGCATCTCACTGGCAGCATCGATGTCGAGAGTGTGGAAGCGGCGATACAGCTGCAGCAGGATCGCCAGGCCAATGCTGGCCTCTGCGGCTGCCAGGCTGATCACCAGGATGAACATCACTTGTCCATCCGGCTGCGCCCAGCGGGCGCCAGCGACGATGAAGGCCAGTGCCGAGGCGTTCATCATCACTTCCAGGCTCATCAACACGAAGAGGATGTTACGGCGGACCATCAGGCCGACCAGGCCGAGGCAGAACAGGATGCCGGCAACCGCCAGCCCATGCTCGAGAGGGATAGTAGGCATCGTATTACTCCTTCGCCTCGTTGCGGCCCAAGTGGAACGCCGTGACGGCTGCGGCGAGCAGCAGCATCGAGGCGAGTTCGACCACCAGCAGGTAAGGACCGAACAGGCTGATGCCCACGGCCTTGGCGCCTACGGTGGTTTGACCGACGCCGGCACCGCTCTGGTGGCTGAACAGGACGTACAGCAGTTCGACCAGCAGCAGCGCAGCGAGGATCACCGGCCCGATCCAGATGCCCGGCTTGAGCCAGATACGCTCTTGCTGGACCGCAGCCGGGCCGAGGTTGAGCATCATCACCACGAATACGAACAGCACCATGATGGCGCCGGCGTAGGCGATCACTTCCAGGGCGCCGGCGAACGGCGCGCCGAGGCTGAAGAAGGTCATCGCCACGGCGATCAGCGAAATGATCAGGTAGAGCAGGGCGTGCACAGGGTTGGTATTGGTCACCACACGAAGCGTGGAGACCACCGCAACACCTGACGCGAAATAGAAAGCGAATTCCATCGTTCTTCCTTAAGGCAGCAAGCTCTTCACGTTGATCGGCTCGGCTTCGTTCTGCGCGGTGCCTTTGGGCTTACCGGCAATGGCCATGCCTGCAACACGATAGAAGTTGTAATCAGGGTTCTTTCCGGGACCGGAGATCAGCAGATCTTCCTTCTCGTAAACCAGGTCCTGACGTTTGAACTCGGCCATCTCGAAATCCGGTGTCAGCTGGATCGCGGTGGTCGGACAGGCTTCCTCGCAGAGACCACAGAAAATGCAGCGCGAGAAGTTGATGCGGAAGAAGTCCGGGTACCAGCGACCGTCTTCGGTTTCAGCTTTTTGCAGCGAGATGCAGCCCACCGGGCAGGCCACCGCGCACAGGTTGCAGGCTACGCAGCGCTCTTCGCCGTCGGGATCGCGGGTCAGTACGATGCGACCACGGTAGCGGGGCGGCAGGTACACCGGCTCTTCCGGGTATTGCAGGGTGTCGCGCTTGCGAAAGCCATGGCCGAAGACCATGACCAGGCTGCGCAACTGGGTACCAGTACCCTTCACGATGTCGCCAATATATTTGAACATGGGTCAAATCCTCACTGGGCCGCAACGGCTGGCGCGTTGTAGAGCACGAGCGCAGCGGTCACCAGCAAATTGATCAGGGTCAGCGGCAGGCAGAACTTCCAGCTGAAGTCCATCACCTGGTCATAGCGTGGGCGCGGGATCGAGGCGCGCAGCAGGATGAACAGCATGATGAAGAACGCGGTCTTCAACGCGAACCAGACGAAGGACAGTTGCGGCAGGATGCCGAACGGACCGTGCCAGCCACCGAAGAACAGGGTGACCAGCAGTGCCGAGATCAGGATGATGCCGATGTATTCGCCAACGAAGAACATGCCCCACTTCATGCCGGCATATTCAATGTGGTAACCGTCGGCCAGTTCCTGTTCCGCTTCGGGCTGGTCGAAGGGGTGACGGTGAGTCACGGCCACGCCTGCGATGAAGAAGGTACAGAAGCCGAAGAACTGCGGAATGATGAACCACAGGTTCTGCGCCTGGTAGTCGACGATGTCGCGCATGTTGAACGAACCGACCTGGGCCACGATGCCCATCAGCGCCAGGCCCATGAACACTTCGTAGGACACGGTCTGGGCCGAGGCACGCAAGCTGCCCAGCAGGGCGAACTTGTTGTTGCTCGACCAGCCGGCGAACAGCACCGCATAGACCGAAAGGCCGGCCATGGCGAAGAAGAACAGCAGGCCGATGTTCAGGTCCGCGACACCCCAGGTCGGGGTGATCGGGATGATCGCGAAGGCGATCAACAGGGCGCTCATGGCCACCACCGGTGCCAGGGTGAAGATCACCTTGTCGGCGAACGGCGGGGTCCAGTCTTCCTTGAAGAACATCTTCAGCATGTCGGCGGCGATCTGGAACATGCCGAACGGGCCAACGCGGTTCGGACCGTAGCGGTCCTGCCACCAGCCCAGCAGGCGACGTTCGACGAAGCTCAGCAGCGCACCGGCGATCACCACCGCCAGCAGGATGACGATCGCCTTGACGACCGTGAGGATCACGTCGATCACTTCAGGGGTAAACCAACTCATTGCGCCGCCTCCTGCAGACCGTCAACGGATTTGCCTGCGAACGCCGGAGGAATTCCGGCCAGGCCGACTGGCAGGGCCACCAGGCCGGCACCCAGCTCTTCGTTGATCCGCAGCGGCAGGCGCAGGGTCTGGCCAGCCAGGTTGATCGCGAGCATGGCGCCATCGTTGACGCCCAGGCGGTCGGCCTCGGACTTGGCCAGGGCCACGTAGGCGGCTGGAATGCGTTCTTGTATCGGAGCGGCCTTCGAGGAGTTCTCCTCGCTGCCGAACAGGTGGTAGAACGGCACGGCCTGCCAGGTGCCCTGGGCTGGGGAGAAGGCCTTCGGTGCGCTGGCGAACCAGCTCAGGCGATCGCCCTGGCTTTCGATCAGGCGGGTACCCGGGTCGCCGGCGCGCAGGTGGCCGCCGACTTCATCCTGGAACTTGTTCCAGGCTTGCGGCGAGTTCCAGCCCGGCGACCAGGCGAATGGCACTTGCGAGCGCGGTTCGGCGGAGCCCGAGTAACCTTCCATGGAGTAGGCGAAGGCGGTATCCGGGTCTTGCGATGTACGCGGTTCGTGCACGCTCTGGTTGGCGCGCATGGCGGTCCGACCGCTGTAGCGCAGCGGTTCGCGCGCCAGCTTCAGGCCCTTGATGCGGAACGCGGCGGACGGCGCGGCATCGACGATGCTGGCCAGTTGCGCGTTACTCGCGGCGCAGGCAGCGGTCACCTGGTCCAGCTGGGTCCAGTCGACCGGCTTGTTCAGCAGGGTGCTGCGCAGGGCGTGCAGCCAGCGCCAGCCTTCGTGGACCATGATGCTGGCGTCCAGGTAGGTCGGGTCGAAGACCTGGAAGAAGCGCTGGGCGCGACCTTCCTGGCTGACCAGGGTGCCATCGCCTTCGGCGAAGCTCGCCGCCGACAGCATCAGGTGCGCGCGTTCCATGGTAGCGGTCTGCTGGTGGTCGGCCACGATCACCACCTTGGCGGCGTTCAGTGCGGCATCCACCTTGGCGGCGTCGGTGCGGGTGTACAGGTCGTTTTCCAGGACCACGATGGCGTCGGCACGGCCGTCGATCACCGCTTGCAGGGCCGCGTCCACCGATTCGCCACCGAGCATGGCCAGGCCGAGGCTGTTGGCCTCTGGCACCACCAGGCTGATGGAGCCGGCCTTGTCACGCAGCTTCAGGGCCTTGGCGATGTTGGCCGCGGCCTCGATCAGTGCCTTGGAACCCAGGGAAGTACCGGAAACGATCAGCGGGCGCTTGGCGGCCAGCAGGGCATCGGCGATGCGCTGGGCCAGTTCCTGGGC
>NZ_JBJJLO010000152.1:0-12456 GCF_046230915.1 Pseudomonas sp. KCJK8993 | reverse complement strand
GCTGGGCTTCGGGAATCTGGATGGCCGGTATCGCTTTCTTCCCGCACGGCCGGATGGGGGTGTCCAGGCCCCCCTTGAAGACCACGCGGTTGGGCGTGCCGGGAAGGTTCACCGCCAGTACTGCGCCGAGTACGCCCAGCGGCACCACCAGCAGCACCGAGGCCGGGATCGACCAGCTCTCGTAGAGCGCCGCCAGGCACAGGAACACGATCAGCAACGACAACCCCAGCAGCAGCGGGGCCTGGCTGCCCGACAGGCGCTCCTGCAACGACAGGCCGGTCCACTCCAGGCCCAGGCCGTTCGGCAGCTGGGCCACCAGGCGTTCGATTTCCTGCATGGCTTCGCCGGTGCTGCGGCCCGCTGCCGGCTCGCCGGAGACGTCGACCGCCGGGTAGCCGTTGTAGCGGGTCAACTGCGCGGGGCCCATCTTCCAGCTGGCGCTGACGAAGGACGACAACGGCACCATCTTGCCGGCGCTGTTGCGCACGTTCAGGCGCAGCAGGTCCTCGACCTGGCTGCGCTGGTCGCCCTCGGCCTGGATCACCACCCGCTGCATCCGGCCCTGGTTGGGAAAGTCGTTGATGTAGGCCGAGCCCAGGGCGGTGGACAGCAGGCTGCCGATATCGCCGAAGGACACGCCCAGGGCATTGGCTTGCTTGCGGTCGATCGCCAGTTGCACCTGGGGCGCCTCGGCCAGGGCGTTTTCCCGCACGTTGGCCAGGATCGGGCTCTTTTCCGCGGCCCGCAGCAGTTCGGTCCGGGCCTGCATCAGCGCTTCATGGCCGACGCCGCTACGGTCTTGCAGGCGGAACTCGAAGCCGCTGGAGGTGCCCAGGCCGTCGATCGGCGGCGGCAGGATGGCGTAGGCCACGGCATCCTTGATTTCGCCGAAGGCTGCGGTGGCGCGCTCGGCGATGCTCATCGCCGAATCGTCGCGGCCCCGTTGCGACCAGTCCTTGAGGGTGGTGAAGGCCAGCGCCGCGTTCTGCCCGTTACCCGAGAAGCTGAAGCCGAGGATGATGGTGCTGTCGCCCACGCCCGGTTCCGAGGCGTTGTGCGCCTCGATCTGTTCCACCACGCGAATGGTGCGGTTCTGGCTGGCACCCGGTGGCAGCTGGATATCGGTGAGGGTGTAGCCCTGGTCCTCGACCGGGAGGAACGAGGAGGGCAGGCGCACGAACAGCAGCGCCATGACCACCAGCAACGCCAGGTAGATCAGCAGGTAGCGCCCGCTGCGCTTGAGCGCATAGGCCACGCCACCCTGGTAGCTGTCGGTCAGGCGCTCGAAGCGGCGGTTGAACCAGCCGAAGAAGCCGCCACGCTCGTGATGCTCGCCGGCGGCGATGGGCTTGAGCAGGGTCGCGCACAGGGCCGGGGTCAGGGTCAGGGCCAGGAACGCCGAGAACAGGATCGAGGTGGCCATGGACAGCGAGAACTGCTGGTAGATCACCCCCACCGAGCCTGGCATGAAGGCCATCGGGATGAACACCGCCACCAGCACCAGGGTGATGCCGATGATCGCGCCGGTGATCTGCTGCATCGCCTTGCGCGTGGCTTCCCGGGGTGGCAGGCCCTCGTTGGCCATGATCCGTTCGACGTTCTCCACCACCACGATGGCGTCGTCCACCAGGATGCCGATGGCCAGCACCATGCCGAACATGGTCAGCACGTTGATGGAGAAACCCAGGGCCAGCATGGTGGCGAAGGTGCCCATCAGCGCCACCGGCACCACCAGGGTCGGGATCAGGGTGTAGCGGATGTTCTGCAGGAACAGCAGCATCACCAGGAACACCAGGACCATGGCTTCGAGCAGGGTGTAGAGCACCTTGGTGATCGAGACCTTGACGAACGGCGAGGTGTCGTAGGGGATCTTGTATTCCACGCCGGCGGGGAAGTAGCGCGACAGCTCGTCCATCTTCGCCCGGATCAGGGTCGCGGTGTTCAGCGCGTTGGCCCCGGGGGACAGCTGCACACCGACGGCGGTGGACTGCTTGCCGTTCAGGCGCGTGCCGAACTGGTATTCCTGGCTGCCCACTTCCACCCGCGCCACGTCGCCGATACGCACGGTGGAACCGTCGGGGTTGGCCTTGAGGACGATGTCGGCGAACTCTTCCGGGTTGCTCAGTTGGCCCTTGACCAGCACGGTGGCGGTGATTTCCTGGCTGGAAGGGCCGGGCAGGTCGCCGATGCTGCCTGCCGGTACCTGGGCGTTCTGCGCGGCCACGGCGGCGTTGACGTCGGCCGGGGTCAGGTTGAAGCCGATCAGCTTCTGCGGATCGAGCCAGATCCGCATGGCCCGTTCGGCGCCATACAACTGGGCCTTGCCGACGCCATCCAGGCGGCGGATCTCGTTCAGCACGCTGCGCGCCATGTAGTCGCTGAGCGCGACCTCGTCCAGGCGCCCGTCATTGGAGCTCAGGGTGATCAGCAGCAGGAAGCCGGCAGATACTTTCTCCACCTGCAGGCCTTGCTGGGTCACGGCCTGGGGCAGGCGTGGCTCCACCGCCTTGAGGCGGTTCTGCACGTCCACCTGGGCCAGCTCCGGGTTGGTGCCCGGTTGGAAGGTGGCGGTGATGGTGGCACTGCCCAGGCTGCTCTGGGACGAGAAGTACAGCAGGTGGTCGGCGCCGTTGAGCTCTTGCTCGATCAGGCTGACCACCGACTCGTCCATGGTCTGGGCCGAGGCACCCGGGTAGGTGGCGGCGATCTCGATCTGCGGCGGGGCGACGTTGGGGTACTGGGCCACCGGCAACTGGGGAATCGCCAGGGCGCCGCCGATCAGGATGAAGAAGGCGACCACCCAGGCGAATACCGGGCGGTCAATGAAGAATTGCGGCATCTGTAACTACCTATTGGCCTGGATTCTGGACGTGCGCGAGGGGGGCGTCATCGATCTCGACCTGCTCGCCGGGGCGGGCGTGCTGCAGCCCTTCGACGATGATCCGGTCGCCGGGCTTGAGACCGTCGGTGACTATCCAGCGGTCCTGCTGCACGCCGCCCAGGTGCACCGGGCGCTGTACCACGCGGTTTTCGGCGTCCACCAGCAACACCTGGGCGATACCGGCGCCGTCGCGCTGGATGGCCCGCTGCGGCACGCTGATGCCCTGGCGGTTGACCGCCTGCTCCAGGCGGACGCGGACGAAGCTGCCGGGCAGCAGGTCCAGTTCCGGGTTGGGGAACTCGCTGCGCAAGGTGATCTGGCCGGTGCCGGGGTCGACGCTGATATCGGCGAACAGCAGTTTGCCCGGTAGCGGATAGAGGCTGCCGTCGTCCTGCACCAGGGTGGCCTTGGCCTGGTCCTTGCCGACCTGCTGCAGTTGGCCGGCGCGCAGGGCCCGGCGCAGTTCGTTGAGCTCACGGGTGGACTGGGTCAGGTCGGCGTGGATCGGATCCAGCTGCTGGATCAGCGCCAGGGGCGTGCTTTCGCCCTGGCCCACCAGGGCACCTTCGGTGACCAGGGCGCGGCCGACCCGACCGGAAATCGGCGCGGTGACGGTGGCGTAGCCCAGGTTGAGCCTGGCCCGCTGCACCGCGGCCTGGTTGGCGGCGACTTCGGCGTCGGCCTGGCGCGCGGCGGAACGGGCGTTGTCGTATTCCTGGCCGCTGATGGCCTGGTCGGCGATCAGCCGCGAGTAGCGCTGCTCCTGCAGGCGAGCCTGGAACGCGGTGGCCTCGGCCTTGCGCAGGCTGGCCACGGCGCTGTCCAGGTCGGCCTTGAACGGCGCCGGGTCGATGCGGAACAGTACGTCGCCCTGCTTGACGTCCGAACCTTCGCGGAAGGTCCGTTGCAGCACCACGCCGGCCACCCGCGCGCGGACTTCGGCAATGCGCGGCGCGGCGATCCGCCCGCTCAATTCGCTGGTGATGGACAACGCCTGGCTGCGCACGATCTCGGTGCGGACCTTGACCGGTTCCGGTTTCTGTTCGCTGCCGGACTGGCCGCAGGCGCTCAGCGTCGCGGCCATGACCAGCAGGCAAAGCGGCGCGAAGAGTTTGTTCGACATACTGATACCCCAATGATGAACCCGGCATGCTAAGGGCATGGGGGTTAAGGCGCTGTGAAGCTATGTAGCCGCTGTGTGAAAAAATGTGAAGCGCACGAGCCTGTCGGGGCCGCGTTGTATATGCTTGGCAACCTTGCTGCTAGTTCCCGGCGCATCTATGGATAACGCCGGTTGTTCGTATTTCTTCAATAAAGATTTCTCTTCCATGGCCAATATCCTCCTTGTCGAAGACGACCCCGCGCTCTCCGAGCTGATTGCCAGCTACCTGGAACGCAACGGTTACCAGGTCAGCGTCATCAGCCGTGGCGACCAGGTGCGCGAGCGGGCCCGGAGCAACCCGCCGGACCTGGTGATCCTCGACCTGATGCTGCCGGGCCTGGATGGCTTGCAAGTGTGCCGGTTGCTGCGGGCCGACTCGGCCAGCCTGCCGATCCTGATGCTGACCGCCCGCGACGACAGCCACGACCAGGTGCTGGGCCTGGAAATGGGCGCCGACGACTATGTGACCAAGCCCTGCGAGCCGCGGGTGCTGTTGGCCCGGGTCCGGACCCTGTTGCGCCGCAGCAGCCTGGGCGAGCCGCAGACCGCCAGCGACCGGATCCTCATGGGCAACCTGTGCATCGATCTTTCGGAGCGCACCGTGACCTGGCGCGGGCAACTGGTGGAACTGTCCAGCGGCGAATACAACCTGCTGGTAGTACTGGCCCGGCATGCCGGCGAAGTGCTGAGCCGCGACCAGATCCTCCAGCGCTTGCGCGGCATCGAGTTCAACGGCACCGACCGTTCGGTGGACGTGGCCATCTCCAAGCTGCGGCGCAAGTTCGACGACCACGCCGGCGAGGCCCGCAAGATCAAGACCGTCTGGGGCAAGGGCTACCTGTTCAGCCGTTCCGAGTGGGAATGCTGAACCCATGCTTCGCATCCTGGTCCGGCTGTACCTGATCACCATCGTGGCCTTCAGTGCCGCGATGTACCTGGTCCCTGACCTGGTGATCAAGGTGTTTCACCAGCGCTTCATCGATTACAACCTGGCCAAGTCCCGGGGTTTGCAGGAACTGATCGCCAGGCAGTTCCGCGCCCAGCCCCCGGCGCAATGGCCGGCGCTCGCCAGGGAGATGGACGAGGACTTCCGCCCGTTGCAGGTGGCCCTGGTCCGCATCGACGATCCTGATTTCAGCGCCGACGAACGCGCCCGCCTGCTGGCTGGCAAGAAGGTGGTGCGGGTTGGCGACTGGGGTTCGCGGACCCTGGCGGTGTCGCCGTTGCACGAGCAGTTGGCGGTCAAGCTGGTGATGCCGCCGGACCCGCTGGACGTCAACCTGCTGTACTGGAGCATCAACGTCCTGATCGGCGCGGTGCTGCTGGCCTGCCTGCTGTTGTGGGTGCGTCCCCACTGGCGTGACCTGGAGCGCCTCAAGCGCACCGCCGAGCGCTTCGGCAAGGGCCATCTGGACGAGCGTACGCAGTTGCCGGCCAGCTCCAACATCGGCAGCCTGGCCCACGTGTTCGACACCATGGCCGGCGATATCGAGCAACTGCTGAACCAGCAGCGCGACCTGCTCAATGCGGTATCCCACGAATTGCGCACGCCGCTGACCCGGCTCGACTTCGGCCTGGCCCTGGCGTTGTCCGACGACTTGCCGGCAGCCAGCCGCGAGCGCCTGCAAGGGCTGGTGGCGCACATCCGCGAGCTGGATGAGCTGGTGCTGGAGCTGCTGTCCTACAGCCGCCTGCAGAACCCGGCCTGCTTGCCGGAGCAGATCGAGGTGGCCCTGGACGAGTTCATCGACAGCATCCTGGGCAGCGTCGACGACGAGCTGGAATCGGACCTGGTCATCGACGTGCTGCTGCACGGCACCCTGGAGCGTTTCACCCTGGACCCGCGCCTGACTGCGCGGGCCCTGCAGAACCTGTTGCGCAACGCCACCCGTTATTGCGAGAAGCGCATCCAGGTCGGGGTGCTGGTCAGCGACCAGGGGTGCGAGATTTGGGTCGACGATGACGGTATCGGCATCCCTGACGACGAGCGCGAGCGGGTGTTCGAACCCTTCTATCGCCTGGATCGCAGCCGCGATCGCTCCACCGGTGGCTTCGGCCTGGGCCTGGCCATCAGTCGCCGGGCCCTGGAGGCCCAGGGTGGCACCTTGACGGTGGAAGCCTCGCCACTGGGCGGCGCGCGGTTTCGCCTGAGCCTGCCCACGTCGCGCTGACGCGTCAGCCACCAGCCCCGGCAGGGGCGTGCTGACATTAATTTCATGTGGCCGGCGGCATGCAGGGTTTATCCTCAACGGCGCTTTCCCCTGACCAGGAGGTGCCTCATGAACGACCGGCCCATTCATCATGCCGCGGCCGATGGCTACAAGCAGGCGGCCGATACCTATGCTCGCGGCCGGCCGGGCTATCCGCCCGAGCTGGAGCCCTGGTTACGCCAGGTGCTGGAGCTGCAGCCGGGCAGGGTAGTGGTGGACCTGGGGGCCGGTACGGGCAAGTTCACCGCACGACTCCTGGCGACCGGCGCCCAGGTGATTGCCGTGGAGCCTGTGGCGCAGATGCGTGCCAAGCTGGCGCAGCAGTATCCCGATGCGCGGGCCTTGAATGGCAGCGCCGAGGCGATCCCGCTGCGCGAAGCCTCGGTGGATGTGCTGGCCTGTGCCCAGGCCTTTCATTGGTTCGCCAACCACCAGGCTCTGGATGAAATCCACCGGGTGCTCAAGCCCAATGGCAAGCTGGCGCTGGTGTGGAACCAGCGCGATGCGCGAGTGCCCTGGGTGGCGCACCTGGAGCGCATCGTCAATGCCCTGCAGGGCGATACGCCACGCTACTACACCGGGGCCTGGCGCCAGGCCTTTCCCCATCCTGGTTTCGGACCGTTGCAGGAGCAGCACTTCAGCCATGGGCACACGGGGCCCGTGCAAGATGTGATCTTCAATCGCGTGCGCTCCACCAGTTTCATCGCCGCGCTGCCTCAGGACCAGCGCGACGCGCTGGAGCGACAACTCGCCGAGCTGGTTGCCAGCGAACCCCAATTGCGGGACAGCCGCGAGGTGACCGTGCCTTATGAGACCGCCGCCTTCTACACGATAAAACAGGCCTGAACCGATCACCGAATGAGGCAGCAGGCCAGGTCCAGTCCTGTTTTTGGCCAATGCGCTGCCTTACGGGGCGCGCTTGCCGCTTGCTATAGTTCGGCCCTTGTTTGCTGACCAGAGAAGGATCGTCGCCATGTCCGAATACCAAGCCTTTCGTGTCGAGCTCGCCGATAACATCGCCCATGTGCAGATCAACCGGCCGGAAAAAATCAATGCCATGAACGCCGCGTTCTGGACTGAGATCGTCGATATCTTCCGCTGGATCGACGATACCGACGCGGTGCGAGTGGTGGTACTCAGTGGCGCCGGCAAGCATTTCTCCTCGGGCATCGACTTGATGCTGCTGGCCGGGGTGGCCAATGAGTTGGGCAAGGACGTGGGGCGCAACGCGCGCCTGCTGCGACGCAAGATCCTTGAACTGCAATCCTCGTTCAACGCCGTGGACAACTGCCGCAAGCCGGTGCTGGCGGCGATCCAGGGCTACTGCCTGGGCGGCGCCATCGACCTGATCAGCGCCTGCGACATGCGCTATGCCGCGGCCGACGCGCAGTTCTCGATCAAGGAAATCGATATCGGCATGGCCGCCGATGTCGGCACACTGCAACGTTTGCCACGTATCGTCGGCGACGGCATGCTGCGTGAGCTGGCCTACACCGGACGGACCTTCGGCGCCGAGGAGGCGCGCCAGATCGGCCTGGTCAATCGCACCTACGCCGATGCCTCCAGCCTGCTGGACGGGGTCATGGAAATCGCCCGGGAGATCGCCGCCAAGTCGCCGATCGCCGTGACCGGCACCAAGGAAATGCTCAGCTACATGCGCGACCACCGCATCGACGATGGCCTGGAGTACGTGGCCACCTGGAACGCCGCCATGCTCCAGTCCCACGACCTGCGCGTGGCCATCGCCGCCCACATGAGCAAACAGAAACCCCAATTCCTGGACTGACTGAAGATGATTGCACGCTGGACCACCGCAGTACTGGATACCGACCTTCCCGGCGGCTGGGCCGTGGCCCGTGGCCCGGAAGGCTTTCTCTACGACGACAATGGCGTGCTGTTCCCCCGGCACTGGCTCAAGAACCAGGACCTGCCGGTGCTGGCCGAGCATGGCCTCGGCCACCTCGATGGCGAGCCGGTGTACCTGCTCGAGCTCGCTTCCCGCGCCCAGGTCCAGGGCTGCGGCTGGAAAGGCCTGCGGGCCTTCATGCTGGAGAGCGACCATACCCTGTACAAGGTGCTCGGTTATGCCGCGCAGATCGGCACCTGGGCCCGGGAACACCGTTTCTGCGGCAGTTGCGGGAAACCCACGGTGCAGGTGCCGCTCGAACGTGCGATGTACTGCCAGGGTTGCGACCTGCGGGCCTATCCGCGGATCTCGCCGAGCATGATCGTGCTGATCACCCGTGGCGACGAAATCCTGCTGGCGCGTTCGCCACGCTTCGTGCCGGGGGTCTACAGCACCCTGGCAGGCTTCGCCGAGCCCGGCGAGTCGGCCGAGGATTGCCTGGTGCGCGAGGTGCGCGAGGAGGTGAGCATCGAGGTGCGCAACATCCAGTACGTGGGCAGCCAGTGCTGGCCGTTCCCGCACTCGATGATGCTGGGCTTCCATGCCGAGTATGCCGCTGGCGAGATCCTGCCCCAGGAAGACGAGATCGAGGATGCCCAGTGGTTCAACGTGCACGCGCTGCCGCCGTTGCCGGCGTCGCGCTCGATTGCCCGCTACCTGATCGACCTCTATGTGGCGCGTCGCCTAGGCCACGCTGAACCAGTGCTGCCAGGCTAGGCGCACGGTCAAGCCCAACACCACGGTGATGAACACCGGGCGAATGAACTTGGCACCACCGCTGATGGCGGTGCGTGCCCCGAAGAAGGCCCCGACCATCACCGACAGGCCCATGCTCAGGCCGATGATCCAATCCACCTGCCCGGAAAAGATGAACACCGCCAGCGCCGCGATATTGCTGACGAAGTTCATGCTGCGCGCCACGCCGCTGGCCTTGACCAGGTCGATGGGGTAGAGCAGCAGGCTGCTGACGGTCCAGAACGCCCCGGTGCCCGGACCGGCCACGCCGTCGTAGAAGCCCAGGCTGAAGCCCTGGGGCGATTGCCATTTCTTCTTGATCGGTGCCTCGCTGTCCAGCGGGGCCTTGGGCGTGCCGCCGAACAGCAGGTACAGGCCGCAGGCGAAGACGATCACCGGCAGCATCTTGTTCAGCCATTCGGCCGGCAGGTAGTGGGCAACTATGGCTCCGGTCAGGGCGCCGACCAGGGTGCCGACGATGGCGTGCATCCATTGCCGGGGGTGGAACAGCTTGCGCCGATAGAAGGTGAAGCTGGCGGTGGCCGAGCCGAAGGTCGAACTGAGCTTGTTGGTGCCCAGCACCAGGTGCGGTGGCAAGCCTGCGGTGAGCAGGGCCGGGGTGGTGAGCAGGCCGCCACCGCCGGCGATGGCATCGATGAAACCGGCGATGAAGGCCACGAGGGCGAGGATGGCGAGGGTGGTCAAGTCAACGCTGAGATCGAAAGGCATGGATTCGGCTTATTCGGCGGGAGCGCAAGGGGCTGCGCGAAAGGCCGATATCTTACCTGCATCGCGCGCCGCAGCGCGACTGCGACCAAGATCCTGGCTGCCGCCGTCGGTGCATGCTCAGCGCCGTCCGCGCCTCAGCTTTTCGGAGCGTTGCCGACCTTCCAGGCGAACGGCGGCTCGTTGCCATTGATCTGCCAGTCGCCGACGATCCGTGCCTTGTAGATCGCCGGATTGTGCGATGACACGGTGCGCGCATTGCGCCAGTGGCGGTCCAGGGCCTTGCCCCGGCGCACGTCCGAAGCCCCGAGGGCATTGAACAACTCGCTGGTGGCACGCTGGATCAGTTCGGTGACGGCGACCTGGGCCGTGGCCGATTCCAGTTCCGCCGCCAGGTTGGCTGCCTGTTCCTGCTCCGGGTCGCCGGCGAACCTTGCCAAGTAGGCACGCTGTGCCGGCTGGGCGGCCCGCAGGGTGGCGGCTTCGGCGACATACACCAGGGCGGCGATCTCGCCCACCACCTGTTGTACCTGGGCATCGGCGCTGGCTTGTGGCGCGTTGCCATGGCTGTAGACGCGCTGGCGCAGCCGTACCGCTTCGGCCACATCGCGCAGCGCCGCGCGGCCGATGCCGGCCAGGGTCGCCAGCAGTACCAACTGGTAGAAGGCGGTCTGGTACTTGAAGCGGGTGGCGAAGTCGATGACGTTGCCGGCCTCCACCCTGGCCTGGGTGAAACGCGCCGTGCCGCTGCCGGTGGTGCGCTGGCCGAAACCGTCCCAGTCGTCGCTCTGCTCGACGCCCGGCTGCCGGGTGCGAACGGCGGCGATCACGTTGTCACCGGTGTCGCTGCGCTGGGCATAGACATCGATCCAGTCGGAGAAAATGCTCCCGGTGCTGTAGAACTTCTCGCCGTCGAGCCGCCAGTGCTCGCCGTCCGGACTGACCTTGGTCAGCACTTGGCCGATCTCCACCGCGCCGATCTCGGTCCAGGCGCAGCCGACGATATCGCCCTCGACGAACCGCTTGAACCACAGGTCGCGCCCCGGGCCCGGGGCGGCATTGAGGCGGTCCTCGGCAAAGGCGAAGTGCCCGCGCAGGGCCTGGGGTACGTTGGCGTCGGCCTCGGCCAGCTCGATCAGCAACTGGAACAGCTGGGGCACGGAGGCGCCAGCGCCGCCGTAGGCCACTGGCACCCGCACCGCGCCGAACCCCGCCTCCTTGAGCCAGCGGATGGGTTCGTAGGGCAGCTCGCGCTGCTGCTCACGCTGTACCGCGCCCTCGGCAATACGCTGGAAGATCGGCCGGAAGCGCTCGGCCAGGGGCTCGTAGTCGACCCCCGTGGACAATGGATTGATCACCTGGTGTTCGGTCATGGCATGGCTCCGCAATCGGCAGGAAAAGACAAAAGGTCCCGCTGGTGATTGCACACAGCGTGCCGACTGTCATGGCTGCGGTTTTGCTGGCCGAGCCCGTGCCCAGTCCGCCGGCAACTGTTGCCCTGGCAACAGCCCTGCAACAAATAGCTATCCTCGGTACTTCCCACGCGCTGTGCCGATCCGTGAAAACCACCCGTAGAGCGCGGGCTCGTGTAGCCGCTGCCGCCGGCTGCGCACGGGCACGCAGCGGCCGCCAGGTGAGGTCGTGGCGGGGTTGGCACATATGCTGCTCGGGGCCTGGGTACCTTCCCAGTCCCGAGGACCGAACCATGAGTCAGCAATCCGTGAAATTCGCCTATTGGGTGCCCAATGTCAGCGGTGGCCTGGTGGTCAGCAAGATCGAGCAGCGTACCCACTGGGGCATCGACTACAACCGCAAGCTGGCGCAGATCGCCGAGGCCGCCGGTTTCGAATACGCCCTGACGCAGATCCGCTTCACCGCCGGCTACGGTGCCGAGTACCAGCAGGAGTCGGTGGCTTTCAGCCATGCGTTGCTGGCCGCCACCAGCAAGCTCAAGGTGATCGCGGCGATCCTGCCCGGGCCCTGGCAACCGGCGTTGGCGGCCAAGCAATTGGCGACCATCGACCAGCTGACCGAAGGTCGCATCGCGGTGAACATCGTCAGTGGCTGGTTCAAGGGCGAGTTCCAGGCCATCGGCGAGCATTGGCTGGAGCATGACGAGCGCTATCGCCGTTCCGAGGAATTCATCCGCTGCCTGCGTGGGGTGTGGAGCGAGGATCACTTCACCTTCAGGGGCGATTTCTACCGCTTCGACAACTACAGCCTCAAGCCCAAGCCCCTGGGCCAGCCCGAGATCTTCCAGGGCGGCAGTTCCCGAGCGGCCCGGGACATGGCCGCCAGGGTTTCGGACTGGTACTTCACCAATGGCAACAGCGTGGAAGGGATCAAGGCCCAGGTGGAGGACATCCGCGCCAAGGCCGCGGCCAACCAGCACCAGGTGAAGATCGGGGTAAATGCCTTCGTGATTGCCCGGGATACCGAGCAAGAGGCGCGGGCGGTGTTGCAGCAGATCATCGACCAGGCCGACCCGGAGGCGGTCCGGGCCTTCGGCGAGGCGGCCAGGCAGGCCGGCAAGGCTTCGCCGGAGGGCGAGGGTAACTGGGCCAAGTCGAGCTTCGAGGACCTGGTGCAGTACAACGATGGTTTCAAGACCAACCTGATCGGGACGCCGGAGCAGATTGCCCGGCGAATCGTCGAACTCAAGGCGGTGGGGGTGGACCTGGTGCTGGCGGGATTCCTGCACTTCCAGGAAGAAGTGGAGTATTTCGGCCGCCACGTGTTGCCCCTGGTGCGCGAACTGGAGGCCCAGGCCGGGCAGGACTCCGCGGCCTGATGCGTCGAAGGCCCTGCGGGCCAGTGGCTACAGATCGGGCTTCGT
>NZ_JBJJLO010000151.1:0-12491 GCF_046230915.1 Pseudomonas sp. KCJK8993 | reverse complement strand
CACCAGGTGGGGGGCGGGAGTCCGCACAATGGGCTTATGGCCCCCCAGCACAAGGCGTTTGCCCCGCTCCCTGCCCCCCACATCCCGCCCGCCGCTGGCAACGGGAACCTCGTCCTCCAGGTCCAGCTCCGCCGCCTCCTCAGCGGCAGGCCTCTTGCCCAGGTGGGCGCCGACCAGTTCCAGCAGTGCCTGGCTGACCAGGCTCGACTTGCCGGAACCGGAAACCCCGGTCACGGCGGTGAAGCAGCCCAGGGGAAACTCGACGTCCAGGTCCTTGAGGTTATTGCGGGTGATGCCGGCCAGGCGCAACCAGTCCCGGGGCTGGCGCGGGGTATGCGCCACCGGGACCTGCCCGGCGAACAGGTAGGGCCGGGTCTGCGAAGCCTCGATGGCCGCCAGCCCCGCCGGCGGCCCGCTGTAGAGCACCTGGCCACCGCGCTCGCCGGCCGCCGGCCCGACATCCACCAGCCAGTCGGCCCGGCGCATGATCTGCAGGTCATGCTCCACCACGAACAATGAGTTGCCCGCGGCCTTGAGGCGCTGCAAGGCCGCGAACAGGGCCTCGGCATCCGCTGGGTGCAGGCCCGCGGAGGGCTCGTCCAGCACATAGATCACCCCGAACAGCTGCGAGCCCAGCTGGGTGGCCAGGCGCAAGCGCTGCAACTCGCCCGGGGACAGGGTCGGCGTGCTGCGCTCCAGCGCCAGGTAGCCCAGCCCCAGGTCCACCAGGATGGCGACCCGTTCCAGCAGATCCTGGGCGATGCGCTGCGCCGCCAGGCGCTTCTCCGGCGACAACTGCGCCGTGTCCTGGCGGGCCTGCGTGCCGGCGGCCACCGGCGCAAGCACCTCGGCCAGTTGCAACAACGGCATGCGCGCCAGTTCGCCGATATCCAGCCCGGCGAACGTCACCGCGAGCGCCTCGCGCTTGAGTCGCTTGCCGTCGCACAAGGGGCATTGGCTGCCGCGCATGAACTGCGCCACGCGCTTCTTCATCAAGGCGCTCTGGGTATGGGTGAAGGTATGCAGCACATAGCGCCGGGCGCCGCTGAAAGTGCCCATGTAGCTGGGCTCCTGCTGGCGCGCCAGGGCCTGGCGGGTCTGCTCCGGGGTGAGTCCGGCATACACCGGCACCGTCGGCGTGTCTTCGGTGAACAGGATCCAGTCGCGCTGCTCCCTGGGCAGGTCGCGCCAGGGAATGTCCACGTCGTAGCCCAGGGTCACCAGGATGTCCCGCAGGTTCTGCCCCTGCCAGGCCAGGGGCCAGGAAGCCACCGCGCGCTGGCGGATGGTCAGCGACGGATCGGGGACCATGCTCGCCTCGTCCACCTCGTACACCCGGCCCAGGCCATGGCATTGCGGGCAGGCGCCCTGGGGCGTGTTGGGCGAGAAGTCCTCGGCATACAGCAGCGCTTGCCCGGGCGGATAGCTGCCGGCCCGGGAATACAGCATGCGCACCAGGCTGGACAAGGTGGTCACGCTGCCCACCGAGGACCGTGTGCTGGGGCTGCCACGTTGTTGTTGCAGGGCTACCGCCGGGGGCAGGCCGTCGATGCGGTCCACGTCCGGCACCCCGACCTGGTCGATCAAGCGCCGCGCATAGGGCGCCACCGATTCGAAATAGCGCCGCTGGGCCTCGGCATACAGGGTCGAGAACGCCAGGGACGACTTGCCCGAGCCGGACACGCCGCTGAACACCACCAGCGCATCCCGGGGAATGTCGACGTCGACGTTACGCAGGTTGTGCTCGCGGGCGCCACGCACCCGCACGAATCCGGAACCGTGGGCTACCGCGGCGCTGTATCGGGAATCAGCAAAACGATCGGGCGAAGTCATGGGCCTGCCTTGTCTGGGTAATCATCAGATGCGAGGAGCGCGACCACCGATCATCACATACCCCCCAGGGCCCAGGGCAAGCCCGGTGGCCAGCGGCTACTCAGCGCCGTTGCGGTTGCCGGGCTCCCTGCTCCGCCGACAGCCCGGTGTGCCGCAGGTCGTAGCGCAGTTCGGCGATCAGCTCGCAGATGGCCCGGGAGCTGGTCAGGGAACGAGTGGAGATGCCGGTCACGAACAGGTCGACGCGGCCAGAATCCGGATCGCAGATACGCACGGTCATGGCGCCGTCATGGCCGATGGTGCACTGGCAGTGCAGGGGTAGGAAGCTGGTTTCGATGATTCTGCGCAGTTCGAGAGTAGAGATCACGGGCAGAGGATCCAAAAAAGGTTTAAAGGAAAAAAACCGCGCAAGACAAGCCTTGTTGTTGTGGGATCAGGCGGTCGGTGCCCCCTGTCCTTGGTCATCGGCCAAACAGTACAAGTTCATTCAATTCGGTACAGACTAGAGGCTTGACGCCGATTTGTCGTCGCCATGCCGGATTTCCGTGCGGGACGTCACACTGGCGCCGTCAGGTCCCCAGCAGCGAGCGCACCATGGCGGTCAACTCCTCGGGTCCGTAGGGCTTGCTCAACAGGTAGGTATCCGGGCTGAGCAAATGGTCCGGCGAGATCAGGTCGCGGGTGTGCCCGGAAGTGAACAGCACGGCGATCGGCGGGACCTGGGTCTTGGCCCAGGTGGCAAGGTCGGTACTCTTGATCAGGCCGGGCATCACCACGTCGGTGAAGATCAGGTCCACCTTGAGCCCCTCCAGCAACATCTGCATGGCAGCATCGCCGCTGGCCGCGGTGCTGACCCGATAACCGTCGTGCCTGAGCATTTCCACCGCGGCGCTGCGCACATCGGCGTTGTCCTCCACCACCAGGATGCTCTCCTGGCCGCCCGCGCCATGGCTATGGGGCTGGCGCACAACGGGCGCCTCCTGGCCCGCACAACGGGCGAAATACATCCGCACCCGGGTGCCCTGCTCGGGGCTGCTGAAGATCTCCACATGGCCGCCGCTCTGCTTGACGAAACCGAACACCATGCTCAATCCCAGGCCGGTGCCGTGGCTATCGCTCTTGGTGGTGAAGAACGGCTCGAAGGCCTGCTCCAGCACCTCGGCCGACATCCCCCCGCCACTGTCGGCCACGGTCAGGCACAGGTACTGGCCGGGCTCGATGTCCTTGTCCAGGCACTGCTCGCGCTCCAGCACCAGGTTCTCGGCGCGGATCTGGATCGTACCCTCACCGCCCATGGCGTCCCGGGCATTGAGCAACAGGTTGAGCACCGCATTCTCCAGCTGGTTGCGGTCGACATGGATGCACCAGGGGTCCTCGGGCAGTTGCACTTCGAGGCTGATGGTTTCCCCCAGGGCACGCTGCAACAGTTCGCCCAGGTCTTCATACAGGTGGCGCGGATCGTAGACCGCAGGCGACAAAGGCTGGCGCCGGGCGAAGGCCAGGAGCTGCGCCGACAGCTTGGCTCCACGCTCCACCGCTGCCAGCGCGGCCCGGGTCCGTCGTTGCACATTGACGTTGTCCGGCTCGTGGCGGGCCAGCAGGTGCAGGTTGCCGGAGATCACCTGCAACAGGTTGTTGAAGTCATGGGCCACGCCACCGGTGAGACCGCCGATGGCTTCGAGCTTCTGTGCCTGGCGCAAACGCTCCTCGGCGCTCAACCGCGCGTCGACCTCCTGGAGTACCCGCTGCTCCAGGTCGCGGGTCAACTGGCGCAAGGCGTCTTCGGCGAGCTTGCGCTCCTGGATATCGATCAACACCCCGGGAAAGCGCAGGGCCCGGCCCTGGCCGTCGAACTCGCAACGACCGCAGGCCAGCACCCAGCCGTAGCTACCGTCGGCGCGACGTATCCGATATTCAGCGTTGTACGAGCCGCCATGGCTCAGGCTGTAGTCCACCAGTTCGCGGATGCGCGGCAGGTCATCGGGATGGATGCGGCTCTCGGCGATGGCGATCGGCAGATCGTCCAGGGCTTGCCCGTCCGGGTAGGAAAAAGTCCGGGCAAAACGCTCGTCGCTGGAAAACCGGTCATGCTGGATGTCCCACACGAAGGAACCGAGCAACGCCCCGGCGTTCAAGGCCAGCTGGACTCGCTCGTTCTCGGCGCGGTAGGCCGCCTCGGCAGCCTGCCGGCGCTGCTCGGAAATCACATGGGCGGTGGTTTCCACGACGATAGCAATGACCCCCGCCGGGGCCTGGTCATCATCGGCCACCGGGCTGTAGTAGAGGTCCAGCCAGACATTCTCCGGCACTCCGTTGCGCAGCAGTACCAGCTCCTTGTTGTGGTAGGTCAGGGTGCCGCCGCTCAGGCAGGTGTCCATCACCCCGCGATTGAACTCGGCCACCTCCGGCCAACCCCGCTCCACCGCACACCCAAGCAGGTAGGGATGGCGTCCGCCGGCGAAAACCGCATAGGCGTCGTTGTAGATCATGTAGCCCAGGGGGCCCCAGAGCATCACCATCGGCACGGGCGAGCCGAGCATCAGTTGCACCGTGCTGCGCAGGCTATGGCTCCAGTCCTGCAACGGGCCGAGGCTGGTCAGGGACCAGTCGAAGGCGCGGATACGACTGGCCATCTGGCCTTTCCAGCCCTGGCACCCGTGATGATCGGATAAGAACGGCATGAACGGACTCTGTGAAGAACGTGGTACGACATGGGTGGGCAAAGGATTGCGCACGGCCCTAGAGCCTTGGAGGCCCGGCCGGGGCAATGGTTTCCGGTTATTCACCTGGACCTGCGCACCCGGCAAGCCTGAACAGACAGGATAGGCGATGCCGGCCAATCCAGGCGGGCGCTCGCGGCGCCGCCTGGAAGGGGGCGGATTGCCCGCCCCGGGTGGATCAGTCGGTGCCGTATTTCGGCGAATGCGGACCGTACAGCAGGCCGTTGTGCTGCCCGGCCGACAGCAGGCGCTGGCTGGTGATGCCGGCGATCGGATGGCCGGCGTCGGTGGAGGTGTTGACGATCTGCTTCACCGCGGCGGTGATCAGCATGCCCACCAGGCCCCCGCTGTTGTTGTTGCCTTCCTCGCTCGAGGCCCGGGCGCTGCCCGTCCACAGCGTGGTGCCGGTCTTGAGATCGACCAGGGTAGCGCTGGCGGTCACCGCGGTCTCGCTGCTGATCAGCATGTAGCTGGTGCCGTACTCCTTGACGGTGATGTACAGGCCGGCATCGGCGCCGAAGATTTCGTTGAGTTTGGTGGGCGGCAGGCCGTGGATATCCGCCGGGTTGGTCAAGCCGTTATGACGGAAGGTTTCGTCCACCAGCGCGATCGGCATCACGTAGTAACCGGCTTCGGCCAACGGCAGCGTCACCTGGGACAGCATGCTGTAGGTGGCCTTGACGTCCGGCGACTCGTTGAGCGGCGGCAGCACCAGGATCGACTTCGGCCTGGCTTGTTTGTAGGCCGCGTAGTCTACGGTCTTGGGGGCGGCGCAGCCCACCAGCAGGCTGACCGTCAGCAGGCCCAGGAGGTTGCGCAGGGTCGACAGGCTCATTGCGCGGCCCCCTGCTTGGCGTTCTTGAGCAGGAAGTCCATGTACTTCGCCGACTCCGGAAACAGCGCCTTCTCGGTGTTGAACTGCTGCACCATCTGGTCATCCTTGCCCAGGCCGGCGTAGAGCATGCCCAGGTGGGCGTGGTAACCCGGCGGCACCGCCTTGCCGGTGGACTTGATTTTCTGTAGGTCGCGTTCCAGCGCCTCGACCTGGGCCTCGCGGGCGCCCTCGCCCTTGAAGTACTCGTAGGTCTGGGCCTGGTAGCTTTCCCACTGGTACAGCGTCTTCGGCCCGCTGCAGCCGGCCAGCAATACGCTGCCCAGCACGACAGCGGCCAGCGCTGGCCGGGCCATCATGATCTTGAACATATGTGCACTTTCCCTATTGGCAGTGGTGATCAGCGACCTGGTTTCCAGGCGCCGGCGTCGATGGCCTCGACCATGCGGTTGACCGCCTCGCGCATGGCCAGGTCCAGGACCTTGCCGTTGAGGGTCGAGTCGTAGGAGGCCGTGCCGCCGAAGCCGATCACTTCACGGTTGGACAAGGCGTATTCGCCGGCGCCCTGGGTGGAATAGACCACTTCGGAAGTACTGATATTGACGATGTTCAAGGCCACCTTGGCGTAGGCCACCTGGGTCTTGCCACGGCCGAGAATGCCGAACAGCTGGTGATCGCCGGTTTCCTTGCGGCCGAACTCGGTGACGTCGCCGGTCACCACGAAATCCGCGCCCTTGAGCTTCTGTACCTGGCCCTTGATCGCCGCTTCCTGCTGGATCTCGCCCATGTTGTCGCGGTCCAGCACGTTGAAGCGGTTGGTCTGCTGCAAGTGAGTGATAAGGATGGTCTTGGCCTGGCCGCCGAGGCGGTCGACACCATCGGAGAAAATCCCGCGCATGTAGCTGGAGCGGTTATCGAACTTGCCCACCGCCATCGGTACCCGGGCGCCACTCCAGGCCTGGCTGGCGCTCTGGACCTTTTCCACCGGCAAGGCCCGGGAGCTTTCCGTGGCACAACCGCTCATACCTGCCAGCACCGCCAACGCAGCGCCCGACACCATCAACTTCGAGATCACTCTCACTCTATGTTCCTTTTTGAATATCCAACTGCTCTTGCACCCACCAGCCAGCGCGAATCCGTATAGGCACGGGCTCGAAAAAGGCGGTTCGGATGTTCTGGATCTTGGCGCGGGAGACGTCACCAGTGGCGATTATGCCAAAGTGACATCATCGCGAAAAGGAATAAAAAATCTTGGCGCCAATGGATTGGCAGAGGATTTCCAGGTATTCAGCCAAGCCCTTGATCGTTCAACGGAAATCCCGGCTGGGCACCTTGATCCCGGCCAATATCGGGGTCAGGTCGCTCAGGCGCCCGGCCACCAGGTGGCGTACCTCGCCCTCGACCTCCAGGGTGCCGTCGACCCGCAGTAGTTGCGCGCCCACCAGCACCCGGCGCTGGCGTTCGGCCAGATCGCGCCAGACCACCACGTTGAGGTTGCCGAACTCGTCCTCCAGGGTGACGAAGGTCACTCCGCTGGCGGTGCCCGGGCGCTGGCGCCCGGTGACCAGCCCGGCCACGCTCACCGCCCGGCCATGCTCCAGCCCCTGCAAGTCCCGGGAGCTGCGGCAGCGCCGGGCCGTAAGCTGCGGCCGGAGCAAGGCCAGGGGATGGGGGCCCAGGGTGGTGCCCAGGCTGTGGTAATCGGCATACAGGTCCTCGCCGATACTGGGCCGGGGCAGGTTCACCGGCGCCTCCTCCTGGCCTGGCAAGCCGGCGAACAACCCCAACTGTTGCTGCACCCCGGCCACCTGCCAGCGGGCCTGGAACCTATGACCGGCCAAGCCTTGCAGGGCCCCGGCATCGGCCAGCAATTCCTGGGCCCGCAGATCGAGCCGGGCCCGCTCCCCGAGGTCGGCGATATCGGCAAAGGCTCGCTGGTTCCGCGCCTGCTCGATACGCAGGGCGTCCTCCTGGCGAAAACCCTTGATCATCCGCAGCCCCAGGCGCAGGGCCGGCTGACCAGGTACACGGTCCTGCGCAGCGCCTGCCGCCCCAGCGCTGGCGCCCTGCTCATCACGCCCGGAGCGGTGGACCGGCTCCAGGCTGCAATCCCAGGCGCTGGCGCGAATATCCACCGGGCGGATCTCCAGGCCATGGCGGCGGGCATCCTGGAGGATCTGGTCCGGGCTGTAGAAACCCATGGGCCAACTGTTGATCAGGGCGCAGGCGAAGGCCGCCGGCTCATGGCACTTGAGCCAGCAGCTGGCATAGGTCAGCAGGGCGAAACTGGCGGCATGGGACTCGGGAAAACCATAGCTACCAAAGCCCTTGATCTGCTCGAAGATCTGCGCCGCGAATTCCTCGCTGTAGCCCCTGCCCGTCATGCCCTTGAGCAAGCGCTGGCGATGGGGCTCCAGCCCGCCATGGCGCTTCCAGGCCGCCATGGAGCGACGCAGTTGGTCGGCCTCGCCGGGGGTGTAGTCGGCCGCCACTACCGCGATCTGCATCACCTGCTCCTGGAACAGCGGCACCCCCAGGGTACGCACCAGCACCTCTTGCAGTGCTGGCGAGGGATAGGTCACCGGTTCCTTTTTATCGCGCCGGCGCAGGTAAGGGTGGACCATGCCGCCCTGGATCGGCCCGGGGCGGACGATGGCCACCTCGATCACCAAGTCGTAGAACTTCTTCGGCTTGAGCCGGGGCAGCATCGACATCTGCGCCCGCGACTCGATCTGGAACACGCCAATGGTATCGGCCCGGCCGATCATCGCGTAGGTCGCCGGGTCTTCGCTGGGAATGCTGGTGAGGGTATAGCGCTGGCCACGGTAGCCATGGATCAGGTCGAAACAGCGGCGGATGGCGCTGAGCATGCCCAGGGCGAGGATGTCCACCTTGAGCAGGCCGACCATGTCCAGGTCGTCCTTGTCCCACTGGATCACCGTGCGCTCGGCCATGCTGGCGTTCTCCACCGGCACCAGGCTGTCCAGGGGCTGTTCGGAAATCACGAAGCCACCGGGGTGCTGGGACAGGTGCCGGGGAAAGCCGATCAACTGCCCGGTCAGGCTCAGGACCCGGCGCAGCAACGGGCTCTCGGGGTCGAAACCGGCTTCGCGCAGGCGCTCCAGATCAGGCGCGCTATCGCTCCAGCGGCCACAGCAGGCGGCCAGGGCATTGACCTGGTCCGGCGGCAGGCCCAGGGCCTTGGCCACGTCGCGCACGGCCCCGGCGCCATGATAGGTACTGACCACCGCCGTCAACGCCGCGCGATGCCGGCCATAGCGCCGGAATACGTACTGCAGCACCTCTTCGCGGCGCTCGTGCTCGAAATCGACGTCGATGTCCGGCGGCTCGTTGCGCTCCCTGGACAGGAACCGCTCGAACAGCATCACCGAGCGGTCCGGGTCGATCGCGGTGATGCCCAGGACGAAACACACCACCGAGTTGGCCGCCGAGCCCCGGCCCTGGCAGAGAATGTGCCGCTCGCGGGCGAACGCGACGATGTCATGCACCGTGAGGAAGTAGCTCTCGTAGCCCAGTTCGCCGATCACCGCCAGCTCGCTCTCGATCTGCGCCAGCACCTCGGGCCGGGCCCCGGCGGGCCAGCGCCGGGCAATCCCCTCGCGGACCAGGGCCCGCAGCCAGGAACCGGCGTCGTGGCCCTCGGGCACCAGCTCCCGAGGGTACTGGTAGCGCAACTGGCCGAGGTCGAAGTGGCAGCGTTCGGCAATCACCAGCGACTCATCGAGCAGCGCCTGGGGGTACAGGCCTTGCAGCACCGGCAGCGGCCGCAGGTGGCGCTCGCCATTGGCGAACAGGCGCTGCCCGGCCTCGGCCACCGGCAGGTGGTGGCGGATCGCGGTCATGGTGTCCTGCAGGGCCCGGCGCCCCCGCACATGCATGTGCACATCGCCACAGGCCACCGCTGGCAGGCGCAGTTGCCGGGCCAGGGCCAAGCGTTGCTGCAACCGCCGGGCATCGTCCTGGCCGCAATGCAGTTCCACCGCCAGCCACAGCCGCTCGGGGAACACCTGGCGCAACCAGGACGCCGCATCGGGGTCGCCCTTCTCATCGCCTTTCTCATCGACCAGCCACAACGCCAGCAACCCGGGCAAGGGCTCGGCGAAGTCCTCCCGCAACAGGCGATAACACCCCTTCTCGGCCCGGCGCCGGGCCCGGGTGATCAGTCGGCACAGGGCCTGGTAACCGGCCAGCTCTTGCACCAGCAGCACCAGGCGCGGGCCCTCTGCGACCTGCATTTCACTGCCGACGATCAGCTTCAAGCCAGTCTCGCGGGCGGCCTGCCAAGCCCGCACGATACCGGCCAGGGTGCATTCGTCGGTGATCGCCAGGGCCTGGTAGCCCAGGGCCTGGCCGCGCTCGAACAACTCCCGGGCACTGGAGGCGCCACGCTGGAAGCTGAAATTGGACAGGCAATGCAGCTCGGCGTAGCCGCTCATGCGAACCAGCCTTGCAGCAACAGCGGCCCGGCTTCGCCTACCTGGCGATAAGCCCAGCCCTGCTGGCCGGTGCGAGTCTGGACCCGGTAATAGTCACGGCGCACATCGGCACCGTCCCACCAACCGGACTCGATGCGCTCCGGGCCCATGACGATCTGCACCGAATCCTCGTCCAGTGGCTGGGGCTCGGTGAGCAACCAGCCTGGGCGACGCAAGCCCGGGTTGGCCGGACACGGACGTGGGTCGGCCTGGGGCTGCCAACTGCGCTCCGGGCGGTGGTCGGCACGATAGCCCAGGCCCTGCACCGCATCGTCCCCCAGGCGTGCCCGCAGCCGTTCGCGCAATTGCTCCCACGGCAGGTTCTGCTGTGGTCGCTCCTCGAACAGCTCCACATGCCGGGGCACGAACAATGGCAGGTCTTCGGCCACCAGGCGCAGGTTGCGCACCGGCGCGGGCACCTGGATCTGCTCCAGGCGCCCACGGGCCAGTTCGAAGAGCAGCGCCGGATCGCGCTCGGCCCCCAGCAGCCCCACCGGGACCAGGGTGTCGGCGCCTTCGGCGTGCTCCAGGTGCAGGACAAAACGCTGCACGCCGCTGTCGCGACCACAGAGAAAGGCCGCCAGGTCGGCGGTCAGGCGACGCAGGGGAAACAGCAGCGCCTGGTGGGACTGCACATCGAAGTTCAGCTCGATGCGCAGGTCGAAACGATCCGGCGGCTGGTAGAACGCCAGCCCCAGCGCACGTTCGCCGAGCAGGGTATCGAGTTGCTTGAGCAGGCTGGCGTCGAAGCGCCGGGCCAGGCTCTGGCGCGGCAACTGCCGGAGCTGGGCGAAGCTGCGCACGCCCATGCGCGACAAGGCCGTGGCCTGCTCCGCTGCCAGTCCCAGGCGCTCGACGGGCATCGGCCCCAGGGCCTGGTGCAGGTCCTGCTGGCCGGCCACCGCCAGGCCATCGTAGGCATTGGCCAGGACCCGGGCCGCCGCCGGGTTCGGCGCCGCGACGATGCGATGGCGAAAGCCCAGGGCCTGCAGTTCCTGGCGCAGCCGGGCCTGCAACTGTGGCCAAGGCCCGAACAGGCCCAGGCTCGATTCGATTTCCAGCACCAGGGTGCGCGGATAGGCCACGCTGACCTGGGAGCTGAAGCCATAGGCCCAGGCGGCAAGGAACCGCTGCCAGTGATCGATCTGCCGGAGGTCGTACTCGGCACAGGCGAAATCCTGGGTCAGGACCTGGGCGGCCGTCAGCGATTGTCCGGGACGCACCCCCAGCTCGCGGGCAGCGTCGTTCACCGCCTGGATCACTCGGCGTTGCGGGCTGCCGCTGAGCAGCGCCAGCGGCGCCTGGGGCTCGGCGCGCTGGCGCAGTACCGCGTCCAGCGCCAATTGCGGGAACAGGATGCACACCCAGCGCATGTCGACCTCAGTGCCCGGCCTGCAGGGCAATCGGTTGTGGATGGGCCAGGCCACCCCGGCACTTGAGAATCCGCAGCTGCGCAGGATGGCCCTGCAAGGTCAGGCGCAGGGCCGCTGGCGACGGGTTGTGCGCGGCCTCCAGGGGACGGTAGGCGAAGGCCAGGGTCTGGCCGCTTTCGGCCGCCACCTGCAAGCGCCGCAGGGCCCGGTCGTCGGCCTGTTGCGGCCAGCACAACACCGCGCCGCAACTGCCCGAGCGCAGGCATTGTTCGGCGGCCCACAAGGCATCGCGCTCTGCGGCCTGGATGATCGACAACTGGCGCAGATCCACCCCGGCGTTCTGCCAGGCCAGGGGGAAAGGCACGAACGGCGGCGCCACCAGGACGATGCGCTCCCCCGCCGCCGCCAGCCGCGCCAGGCTCGGCCAGAGCAATTGCAACTCGCCCAGGCCCTGGGCGGCGACGAGGATTTCCGTCAGCGCCGCTTCCGGCCAGCCGCCACTGGGCAGCACCGCATCCAGGGCCGCGTGGCCGGTGGCATGCACACTGGCGGGCACGGCCGCCGGGCGGCCCTTCCAGACCCGCCCGGCATTGAACAGCGCGTCCAGGGCGACCACGGCGCCCATCAGCCCTGCCTCACCAGGCCACAGAACACGCCTTCGATGAACAGCTCGTGCTCGGCCGTGACCTCGATCGGCTGGTAGGCCGGGTTGCGTGGCAGCAGGCGAATGCCCTGGCCCTTGCGCTCGAAGCGCTTGATGGTCACCTCGCCATCGAGCCGGGCGATCACCGTCTGGCCATTGCGTGCCTCGGCGCTGCGGCGTACCGCCACCAGATCGCCGTCGAAAATGCCGTCGTCGATCATCGAGTCGCCCTGGACCCGCAACAGGTAGTCGGGCGTGCGTGAGAACAGCCCCGGGTCCAGCAGCAACTGGCCGTGGATCTCGGCATCGACACCGATCGGCGCACCGGCGGCGACCCGGCCCAGCACCGGGATCTCCAGCAGCTCGGGGCGTGGCGCCTGGTTGAGCAGGCGGATACCCCGCGCCTGATGCGGGTTGACCTCGATGAAGCCGGCCTCGGTCAAGGCCAGTACATGCTTGCGTGCCACGCTGCGCGAGGCGAAACCGAAGGCCTCGGCGATCTCGGCAAGGCTCGGCGGCTGGCCGCGATCGGCGATGCGTTCGCGGATAAAGGTCAGGATGGCACCTGTCTCTTATAAACATATGACGCTGCCG
>NZ_JBJJLO010000150.1:0-12733 GCF_046230915.1 Pseudomonas sp. KCJK8993 | reverse complement strand
TGCACCCCCCCCGCCTGGAGTTTCCCGATGCCCAGCCCGTCCCTCGATCCCGCCAGCGCCCTGTCCTTGCGCAGCCAGTACCGGCAGTCGCAAAGCCGCGCCGCACGTCTGCGGTTGCTGGTGGACACCGGCCAGGAACTGCTGCAACTGGGCCCCGAACAGATGCGCCAGCGGGTGGTGCAACGGGCCTGCGCCTTTGTCGCCATGGACCAGGGGCTGTTGCTGGAATGGAACAGCGACGGCGTGGTCCATGCCAGCGCCGAACAGGGCCACGGCGAATGCCTGCAGGCCCTGCGTGCCGTGGCCGGGCAGGCCCAGTGGCTGGAGCGCCCGCTTGCGCAAGCCGGGGTGCTGCGCGTACTGCTGCACCGCGCCGACGGCCAGGCCTTCGGCGCCCTACTGCTGGCCAACAGCGTGCCCATCAGCGCACCGGACAGCGAAGACCTGGAATCCCTGCAACTACTGGCCACGCTGTTGGCCACGCACCTGGAGAACCAGCGCCTGCTGCAGGACCTGCAAGCCCGCGAACGCAGCATGTCGGAGCTGGTGCAGCGCCTGTTCAGCGCCCAGGAGGATGAACGCAAGCGCGTCGCCTACGACCTGCACGACGGCCTGGCGCAAACCCTGGCCGGGCTGCACCAGCGCCTGCAGGGGTTCGCCGGGCGCTGCCCGCCACTGCCGGGGCCCCTGCACGATGAATTGCAGACCATCCTGCAATTGGCCCAGGGCTGCGTCGGCGAAGGCCGGCAACTGATCGGCGGCCTGCGCCCCCATGTGCTGGACGACTTCGGCCTGCTGCGGGCCATCGACCGCGAGGCCGACCGCCTGCGCGACGCCGGACTGGCGGTGCACTGGCGGCAGCGCTCCCCGGAGCGCCTGCCGGTGGCCCTGGAAATCGCCCTGTTCCGCATTGCCCAGGAAGCCATCAACAACATCCTCAAGCACGCCCGGGCCCACAACGTCAGCCTGGACCTGGCCCTGGAAGCCGACCAGGCCGTGCTCGGCATCAGCGACGACGGCGCCGGTTTCCAGCCGGCATCCGGCCAGGGCAGCGAACAGTGGGGCCAGGTGGCCATGCAGGAACGCACTTATTTGCTGGGCGGGCGTTTCACCTGCCACAGCCAGCCCGGCAGCGGCACTCGGATTCTCGTCCGCGTGCCGCTCCAGGCCCTGGAACAAGCGTTATGACAGCGGTGATACGCCTGGTCCTGGCGGACGATCACGAAGTCACCCGCACCGGGTTCATCGCCCTGCTGGCGGGCAACCCGGAATTCGAGGTGGTGGGCCAAGCCCGGGATGGCGAGCAAGCCCTGGCCCTGTGCGAACAACTGCGTCCGGACCTGGCCATCCTCGATATCCGCATGCCCCTGCTCAATGGCCTGGGGGCCGCGCGCCTGCTGCAACAGCGCCAGCCCGACATCAAGGTGCTGATCTTCACCATGGACGACAGTCCCGATCACTTGGAAGCCGCCATGGCTGCCGGCGTCATGGGTTACCTGCTCAAGGACGCCAGCCGCGAGGAAGTGCTCGACGCCCTGCAGCGCGTGGCCCGGGGCGAAGAGGCGCTCAACAGCGCCGTCAGCGCCCGCCTGCTGCGGCGCATGAGCGAACGCGGCAACGGCCAGGCACCCCAGGCTCAGGCCCTGACCGCCCGCGAACGCCAGGTGCTGGGACTGGTGGCCGGTGGCTTCAGTAACCGCGAAATCGGTGAAAAGCTCGGCATCACCACCGGCACCGCCAAGGCCCATGTGGAACGGGTGATCGGCAAGCTCGGCGCCGCCGACCGCACCCAGGCCGCAGTGCGCGGCATGGCCCTGGGACTGGTGGCGCAACCTGCCGGGCAGTGGCCGTGAACCTGCTCAACGCCCGGCGCTGGGCCGACCTGCCGCTGCGAGGCAAGGCGCTGGTGGTGATCTCCCTGCCGCTGGTGATCCTGTTGCTGTCTTTGGTACTGATCTACAGCACCGAGCGCCAGACCGCCCGCGCCGAGGAGGACGTGCGCCGGGTGCTGCTGGTGCAGGGCGATATCCAGGCGGTGCACACCCTCCTGGCCGAGGCCGCCGCCAGCGTGCGGGGCTACCTGCTGACCCGGCGCGAGGACTTCCTGCCCGCCTACCTCCAGGCCCGGCCGCAAATCGAGGCCGCGCTGCAACGCCTGGACCAGAATGTCCAGGACCCGCGCATGCGCGACTACCTGCAGACCATCACCCCGCTGATCCGCACCAAGCTCGACGGCCTGGTGGCCCTGCGCAACGGCCACCGCGACGACGCTGCGACGATGACCGCGATCCTGATCGACAACAAACAGGTGCTGGACGTGCTGCGCGAGCAAATCAGCGCCATGCGCGTGCGCGAGGATGCGCTGCTGGCCGAGCGTAGCGCTGCCGCCGCGGCGACCCGCATGCGCCTGCTGTTCGCCACCTTGCTGGCCGCCGGCTGCGGTCTGTTCGGCGCCATCGTCGCGGTGCTGTTGCTGTCCCGGGGCATCGTCACGCGGGTACAGCAGGTACAGGGCAATGCCCAGCGCCTGGCCCTGGGCCAGCCGCTGCGCCCGCAAGCACCGGAGCAGGATGAAATCGGCCAGCTGGGCACTCGCCTGGTGGAAGCCGGGCAACTGCTGGCCGAGCGCGAGCGGGCCCTGCGCGACAACGAGGAACGCCTGCGGCTGATCATCGACGGGGTCAAGGACTACGGGATCTTCGCCCTGGACACCACGGGCCGGGTCACCACCTGGAACGTCGGCGCAGAGCGGATCAAGGGCTACAGCGAGCAGGAAATCATCGGCCGGCATTTTTCCCTGTTCTATTTGCCGGAAGAATGCCCCCAGCACCCGGACATGGCCCTGCGCGAAGCCACCGCCCACGGCCACTACATGGAAGAGGCCTGGCGCTGCCGCAAGGATGGCAGCCGCTTTTGGGCCAGTGTGGTGATCACCGCGCAGTACGACGCCAGCGGCGCCCTGCGGGGCTTTTCCAAGATCACCCGGGACATCACCGACCGCCGCGCCGCGGAAATCGCCCTGGGCACCGCCCGCGAGCAAGCGGAAAGCGCCAGCCGCGCCAAGAGCGAATTCCTCTCGCGCATGAGCCACGAACTGCGCACTCCGCTGAACGCCATCCTGGGCTTCGCGCAACTGCTGGACATGGACTCCAGCGCCGGCCAGCGGCCCCAGGTCGGGCATATCCTGCGGGCCGGGCAGCACCTGCTGGGGCTGATCAACGAGGTGCTGGACATTGCCCGCATCGAGGCCGGGCGCCTGCCACTGAACGTCGAGCCCATAGCCCTGGCGGCGGTGCTGCATGAAGCCCTGACCCTGGTGTCGCCCATGGCCGCGGACGGCGGCATCACCCTGGAGCCGCTGCCGGAACTGGCGGCGGACAGCGGCGTGGTCGCCGACCGCCAGCGCCTGATCCAGGTGCTGCTCAACCTGCTGTCCAACGCCATCAAGTACAACCGCGCCGGTGGCCGAGTCAGCGTCGACGTGGCGATCGAGGCATCGCGCCTGCGCCTGAGCGTGCTCGACACCGGCGCCGGGATCACCGCCGAACGCCTGGAACGCCTGTTCAAGCCCTTTGAGCGCCTGGACGCCGACCCCAGGGTCGAAGGCACCGGCCTGGGGCTGGCCCTGAGCAGGAGCCTGCTGGAGATGATGGACGGCAGCCTGCGCGTACAGAGCACTCCGGGCAGCGGCAGTTGCTTCACCCTGGAGCTGCCCTTCGTGCGCCTGGCCGCTGCAGCCGCCGTGGCGCCCTTCGACGCCCCGGCGCTGAACGTGCCGGCGCCACAGCTCGCAAGCCGCTACCAGGGCAAGGTGCTGTGCATCGAAGACAACCTGCAAAGCCTGGCGCTGATCGAAACCCTGCTGCAACGGCGTCCGGGCATCCAGCTGCTGTCGAGCATGCAAGGCCAGATGGGCCTGGACCTGGCCCGCCAGCACGCGCCGCAAATGATCCTGCTGGACGTCAACCTGCCGGACCTGCCCGGCCTGGACGTCCTGCAACGTCTGCGGGCCTCCAGCGCCACGGCCAGCACCCCGATCCTGATGATCACCGCCGACGCCAGCGAACCGACCCGGCGCGCCCTGCTCGATGCCGGGGCCACGGCGATCCTGACCAAGCCGATCCACATCCCGGTGTTCTTCGCCCACCTCGATGCCTGTCTCCCGGAGCCCCCATGACTGCCGATCTGCGCATCCTCATCATCGATGACCAGCGCCCCAACCTCGACCTGATGGAACAGCTGCTGGCCCGCGAAGGGCTGCACAACGTCCTCAGCAGCACCCAGCCGCTGCGCGCCCTGGAGCTGTTCAACAGCTTCGAGCCGGACCTGGTGATCCTCGACCTGCACATGCCCGAGTTCGATGGCTTTGCCGTACTGGAGCAACTGAATCGACGGATCCCGGCCAACGACTACCTGCCGATCCTGGTGCTCACCGCCGACGCCACCCGCGACACCCGCCTGCGGGCGCTGGCACTGGGCGCCCGGGACTTTATCAGCAAGCCCCTGGATGCCCTGGAGACCCTGCTGCGGATCTGGAACCTGCTGGAGACCCGGGCCCTGTACAAGACCCTGCGCACCCTGGTGCCGCCGGAGCGCATCGAGCTGCTGCGCCCACCACGGACCTGAGCCCTTCACACGTCACGGAAGAACTCCCCCGGGGTGGCGTCGAACTGCTGGCGAAAGGCGGCGATGAAGGCCGAGGTCGAGTCATAACCACAGGCCAGCGCCACATCGGTGACCCGCTCGCCCTGCTCCAGCGGCGTCAGGGCGCCCAGCAGGCGCAGGCGCTGGCGCCAGGCGCGAAAGGTCAGCCCGGTGTCCTTGAGGAACAAGCGGCTGAGGGTCTTCTCGGTGACCCCGAGTTTCTGCCCCCACTGGCCCAGGGTGGTCTGCTGATCGGGACGGGCCTGCAGGCTGCGGTAGATCGAACGCAGGCGCACGTCATGGGGCAGCGGCAGCATCAGGTCCAGCTGCGGCGCGGCGGCCAGCTGGTCCAGCAGCACCTGGGCCAGGCGACCGTCGGCGCTGTCCTGCACGTACTCCACCGGCAGCTCGCTGAAGGCGCGGATCAGCTCGCGCAGCAGGTCGCTGACCGCCAGCACCTGGCAGCTGTCGGTATCGGCCCAGGCGGTGACGCTGCAATCCAGGTACAGGCTGCGCATTTCGGTACGCGGCGAACTGAACACCCGGTGCGGCACTCCGGCGGGAATCCACACCGCCCGTTGGGGCGGCGCGATGAAACGTCCAGCGCTGGTCTGGATCTCCAGCACCCCGGCGATGGCATAGGACAACTGCACCCAGGGATGGCTGTGGCGCCGGGTCAGGGCCCGGTTGGGCAAGGACTCAGTACGTCCGTACACCGGCCGCGGCAAGCTGGGAAGACCGGGAATACTGCGCCTGACGATCTTTTCATGTCCTTTAGGCGGCATTAACTGGCTCTTTGGCGTTAGTCGGTAGATGACAGCCACGTTAGAGTCGCCCCATCGTTCTTGGCAACCCCCGGATGATCCTGCCCATGTCGCGCTCCCGCCTGTTACCCGACAACTTCACCCTGACCCTGATCGGCGTCGTCTTGCTGGCCAGCTTCCTGCCCGCCAGTGGCCAGGTGGCCACGGGCTTCGCCTGGCTGACCAACCTCGCCATCGGCCTGCTGTTCTTCCTCCACGGCGCCAAGCTCTCGCGCGAGGCGATCATCGCCGGGGCTGGCCACTGGCGCCTGCACCTGCTGGTCTTCGGCCTGACCTTCGTGCTGTTCCCGCTGCTGGGCCTGGCGCTCAAGCCGCTGCTATCGCCCATGGTGGGCAAGGACCTGTACCTGGGCATGCTCTACCTCTGCGCGCTGCCGGCCACGGTGCAGTCGGCGATCGCCTTCACCTCCCTGGCCCGGGGCAATATCCCGGCGGCCATCTGCAGCGCCGCGGCCTCGAGCCTGTTCGGGATCTTCCTCACCCCGCTGCTGGTGACCCTGCTGCTCGACGTCCACGGCGATAGCGGCTCGACCCTGGACGCGATCGTCAAGATCAGCGTGCAGCTGTTGCTGCCGTTCATTGCCGGGCAGATCGCCCGGCGCTGGATCGGCGCCTGGGTCGGGCGCAACAAGGACTGGCTGAAGTTCGTCGACCAGGGCTCGATCCTGCTGGTGGTCTACGGGGCCTTCAGCGAGGCGGTGAACGAAGGCATCTGGCAGCAGATCCCGCTGTGGGACCTGGCCGGCCTGGTGGTGGCCTGCTGCCTCCTCCTGGGCCTGGTGCTGCTGGCCTCCAGTGTCCTGGGCAAGCTGCTGGGCTTCGACCAGGAAGATCGCATCACCATCTTGTTCTGCGGCTCGAAGAAGAGCCTGGCCACCGGCGTACCCATGGCCCAGGTGCTGTTCGCCGGCAGCACCATGGGCGTGCTGATCCTGCCGTTGATGCTGTTCCACCAGATCCAACTGATGGTCTGCGCGGTGTTGGCCCAGCGCTACGCCAAGCGCCCGGAATCGGTGAGCGAACTGATGGGCCAGGTCGATCCATAGGCTGGCCGTACTCGACGATGGAAGCCGCGCTAGCGCAATGGCATGATGCCGCGGCGAAAATCATCAAGGACCGCTGATGTTTCCAAACCGAATTCACGCCCCGACTCAACAGGACCTGAAACTCAAGGTCCAGCCCCCTCTGGAAGCCGACCCACAGTCCCGGGTCATCGTCCAGTTCGAACGCGGCGCGCACTATGACGCGGATCTGCTGAACCAGCTCGACGCGCTCTGCGCCCGCTACGGCGAGCGCCTCACTGTGCGTTTCTACAGCCACTATCCAGGCAACGCGTTTGACGGCCGCACCTTGCTCGCCCTGCCCAACGTCCAGTCCCTCAGCCTGGATTGCCTAGACACGCTGGAGCACTTCGAAGCCATTGGCAGCCTGCACAAGCTCAAGGATTTCGCCCTGCAAGTCATCAGCGCCAGCCTGCCCGAGCTCCTGGCCCTGCCCAACCTCAAGCACCTGCAACAACTGCGGCTTTCCCTGGACAAGGGGCCCGCCATCGACCTGGCGCCCATCGGCCAGATGCCCGACCTGCGGCAGTTGTCCATCAGCGCGCAAAGCCACCACCTGGACGTCCTGGGCCAGTGCCCGAACATCGCCACCCTGTCCCTGCACCGCATGCCGGCCAAGACGCCCCTGGGCATGGTGGCCGGCATGTCCGGCCTGCGCAGCCTGTCAGTGAGTTTCGGCAGCCGTGAGGGCATGCCGGAACTGCGCAACCCCTACGTGACGGAACTGGACATCCTGCGGGTACGCGGCCTGAATCAGCTGGACCTGGGGGGCTTTCCACAGTTGGAAGCGTTGAGCATCGAGGATCAGGCGCAATTGAGCCGGCTGGACCTTGGCGGGACGCCGCAGTTGCGCAAGATGAGCCTGATCAACCTCAAGACCCTGGAGGCCATCAGCGGCCTGAAAACCGCCAACATCGCTGACCTGCGCATCATCAAGGCCCCACAGCTGGACCTGCTGACACTGATCGACAGCCAGCTGCCGCCCAGCGTGCAGCACCTCAAGTTGCTCAGTGGCAAACGCGCCGTGGACCAACAGATCGAAGCCCGGCAACTGCAACTGGGCATCCCTGAACCCCGCGGCCCGTATTGACCGCCGGCCTCTGGCAGGAGCGAGCTGGCTGGCGCGGAACATCAACGATAACGCCCACTCACAGGCAGCACGCGGCGCTTTGGCAAGCATCGCGAGCAAGCTCGCTCCTACAGACGAACCTGCCACCCTTTTTGCACCTGATACGGAGATCCCATGTCCTTCGTTCCTCGCTTCACCGAACTGCTGCTGACTCACCTGCAACAGGAGGAACGCCAGCGCATCCTCAAATCCATCGTCGTCACCGCCGCTCCCGAGTTGTGGCTGAGCCTGGAATCGGCGGCGTTGCTGGACATCAATCGCGACCACTTCGGCCTCGGCGGCCAGCTGGATGAACGCGAAGACTATCGCCTCTGCTCCGACCAGCCGCCGCGCAGCAACGTCCCGCGCTGGCTGATCGCCGCCGAGCGACGCAAGGTGGATATCTGGGTCGAGGACAGCTACGGCGAACAACCCTCCACCGCCATGGAGTTCAAGGTGGTGCACAACAACAAGAATGCGTATGACAAGATTCGGCAAATTCGCAGGGACCTGGTCAAGCCGATTCCCCACGCCACGCCTGACGAACACATCGAACGCTGGGGCATCGTGCTACTGACCTACTCGCGCTTCTACAGCGACCAACGAGGCAACTATGTCTATGGCCAGTTCGCCAACCGTGATGCCTTTCTCCAAGCCTTCAGGCATGCACTGAGCGATCGCTCCCACCGTTACCGGGGCGCCCCCGAACTGCAACTGGCGATGGAGCCGATTCAGGTCGCCGATCTGGAAGGCGCCCATTACATCGAATCGGAAAAACAGGCCGGGGTGTATCTGGCACTGGTCAGGCGCAAGGCCTGAGACTCACTCCGGACCACCGGCGGCAGCGATCTACCACGGGCACCCGTGGAGCAGATTGACACTCCACGGCTGTGCTAACATTCACCACCCCCAGCCTTGAAGCCCTGCCCATGCCCATCACCGACAACCTCCTGGCCTTCACCCTGGCCGCCACCCTGCTGACCCTGACCCCGGGGCTGGATACCGCCCTGGTGCTGCGCACCGCCACGGTGGAAGGCAAGCGCCAGGCACTGCGCGCAGCGTTGGGAATCAACGTCGGCTGCCTGCTCTGGGGCGCAGCCGTGGCCTTCGGCCTGGGGGCCTTGATTGCGGTGTCGGAGCTGGCCTTCAACCTGCTCAAGTACTGCGGCGCCGCCTACCTGGCCTGGCTCGGGATCACCATGCTGCTGCGCCCGCGACGGGCCTTCGTACCCGCCAGGACCAGTGAAAAGCCCCAGGCCAACTGGTTTCTCAAGGGCATGCTGGGCAATGCGCTCAATCCCAAGGTGGGGATTTTCTACGTGTCGTTCCTGCCGCAGTTCATTCCCCAGGGTGAGCCGCTGGTGCCCTGGACCTTCGGCCTGGTGAGCATCCATGTGATGCTCGGGCTGATCTGGGCACTGCTGCTGATTGGCGCCACTCGCTCCCTGAGCGGGGTGCTGCGACGGGAAAAGGTGATCCAGTGGATGGATCGCACCACCGGCCTGGTCTTCATGCTGTTCGCCGCGCGCCTGGCCTTGAGCAAGCGCTGAACATCAGCGCCGCAAGACGGCCACCGGACAGCGGCTGGCCCGTGCCAGCGCCCATGGCCATCCGGCTCACGCCTCGGCCAGCACCATGCCCCGCTCCTCCAGCAACTGCACAAAACTGCTCAAGCTCTGGGACACGGTGCCGCGCCGCCAGACCAGCCAGGTCTGCAGGAAACGAAAGCGCGGGGACAAGGGCCAGACACTCACCGTGGCCGCCCCGGGCATGCTTTCCAGCATGCTGCGCGGCATCAGGGCCAGCCCGGCGCCGGCGCTGACGCAGGCCAGCATGCCGTGGTAGGACTCCATCTCGTGGATCTTGCCCGGCACCGCGGCGTCCTGGGTGAACCAGCTTTCGAAGTGATGGCGATAGGAGCAGTTGGCGCGAAAGGCGTAGATGCTTTCACCGTTGACCTCCCGCGCCCGGGTGATGGGGGCATGGCCCAGGGGCGCGATCAGCACCATCTCTTCCTCGAACACCGGCAACCCTTCCAGGCTCGGATGGCGCAACGGGCCATCGACGAACGCCGCCACCAGCCGCCCGGACAACACGCCTTCGAGCATGGTCCCCGAAGGGCCGGTGGACAGGTCCAGTTCGACCTTGGCGTATCGCTGGTTGTAGGCCGCCAGCAGGGCCGGGATGCGCACCGCTGCCGTACTCTCCAGGGAGCCCAGGGCAAAAGGGCCCTGGGGTTCTTCGCCGGCCACGGTCAGGCGTGCCTCGGCCACCAGGTCGAGGATGCGCCGGGCATAGTCGAGGAAATTCCAGCCGGCGGGCGATAGGCGCATCCGGCTCTTTTCACGGATGAACAGCTCCACGCCCAAGTCCTGCTCCAACTGCTTGATGCGCGTGGTCAGGTTCGACGGCACCCGATGGATCAGCTGCGCCGCGGCGCTGATGCTGCCCTGCTCGGCAACGGCCTTGAAAATCTCCAGCTGGACCAGGTCCATCTCATTCTCCAATCGTGAACGACTTGCTCAATATTATTCAGTTTTCAGCAAAGAACCAGCCCCGTAACCTGCTGCCATTCCCACCTTGCAGGACGGTGCCATGACCTCTGTTTCCAGCCATACCCATGCCCTGTCGATCAACCCCGCCACCGGCGAGCGGATCGGCGCCTATCCCTATCAGTCGGACGTCGCCCTGGACGCCGCCCTGGAACGGGCCCGCCATGGTTTCGGCCAATGGAAGCGCCTGGACGTCACCAACCGTGCCGGCCACCTGGTCGCCCTGGCCCAGGTCCTGCGTGACAACAGCGAGGCCCTGGCCCGCATGATCACCCAGGAAATGGGCAAGCCCCTGGCCCAGGCCCGGGGCGAGATCGAGAAATGCGCCCAGTTGTGCCTGTGGTACGCCGAGCACGGCCCGGCCATGCTCGCCCCGGAAGCGACCCTGGTGGAACACCACAAGGCCCGCATCGAGTACCGGCCGCTGGGGCCGATCCTGGCGGTGATGCCGTGGAACTTCCCGATCTGGCAGGTGCTGCGTGGCGCAGTACCGGCGCTGCTGGCGGGCAATACTTACGTGCTCAAGCACGCACCGAACGTCATGGGCAGCGCCTACCTGCTGCTGGAAGCCATGCATCAGGCCGGCTTCCCCGAGGGGGTCTTCGAGCTGGTCAACGTCACCCCGGACGGCGTGTCCCGGGCCATCGCCGACCCACGCATCGCCGCCGTGACCCTGACCGGCAGCGTGCGCGCCGGCATCGCCATCGGTGCCCAGGCCGGGGCCGCGCTGAAGAAATGCGTGCTGGAACTGGGCGGCTGCGATCCCTTCATCGTGCTCGACGACGCCGACCTGGACGAAGCGGTCAAGGCCGCGGTGGTCGGCCGTTACCAGAACACCGGGCAGGTCTGCGCCGCCGCCAAGCGCCTGATCATCGAGCAAGGCGTGGTGGAGGAGTTCACCCGGCGCTTCGTCGAGGCCACCCGCGCCCTGGTGCTGGGCGACCCGCTGGCCAGCGACACCTACATCGGCCCCATGGCCCGCTTCGACCTGCGCGACGAACTGCACCAGCAGGTCGAGGCGACCCTGGCCGAAGGCGCCAGCCTGTTGCTGGGCGGCACCAAGCCCGCAGGCGCGGGCAACTATTACCCGCCCACGGTGCTGGCCGGCGTTACCGACCAGATGACGTCGTTCAAGCAGGAGCTGTTCGGCCCGGTGGCCTCGATCATCACCGCCCGCGACCCCAACACGCCCTGGAACTGGCCAACGACAGCGAATTCGGCCTGACCGCAACCCTGTTCACCGCCGACCTGGGACGCGCCCGGCAAATGACCGACGAACTGGAAACCGGCGGTGTGTTCATCAACGGCTACAGCGCCAGCGACCCGCGGGTGACTTTCGGCGGCGTGAAGAAAAGCGGCTTCGGCCGTGAGCTCTCGCACTTCGGCGTGCGTGAATTCTGCAACGCCCAGACCGTGTGGCTGGATCGGCGCTGAGCCCGCCGCTACATAGCCCGGCCCGGTCGATGGCCCAGCCTGCATTACCGGTGGATAGCATGCAGCACGAACACCACGCGTGCTGGCCCCCGCTGACCTCCAGCTCCGCTGTCTGGCTGGGGCTACGCACCTGGGGTTGCGGAAGCTGTTTCCTGGGTATCGTGCCAAGGCCGAGCTCCTGCGCCCGGGCCTCGAGTCGCTTGGCCATGCCGAACAGATCGCGGGGTGCCTGGTAGAACGCTTCACCAGGCAAAACCCTTACCCGGACCACCTGAGCAAAAGCCTGAGCAAGAGTTTCGAGCAGCAGCACCAGGGCGACGTATTCGATCTGCAACTCACCTGGGGCCTGACCATCGAAATCAAGAGCACTGCCTCACCGAAGAGCTGGCGCCTCGGGCAGACCGCTTGTTGGAACCTGTTGCAAGACAGGAACCTGAAACGCAAGGGTTTCCAGGCTCACTACTACATCCTCGCCGAACTGTCCCAGCCGCTACGGGAAGAGCAGGGAGCGATCGTCTTCGATGACACCCGGTTCCACGTGTTATCGAGGCAGGACCTGGAGACGCTGGCCGGCGACAAGGGCTATGTGACCTTCAAGCAGTTCACCCGGCTGTCCTTGTCCAGGCAGCAGACTTGCACCTATCCGTACCTGCCATCGACGCTCCAGGCTTTGGTCAAGCAACGCTTAGCGCTGGCCCATCCCCGGGGCGAGCCGGGATGGAAGCTGCCTTTGCCGCCGGAACCAGAAGCCTTTCCCTTGGCCGTGGAAACGAAGGGGCGAATCCTGCAAAGGATCCCGGTCCTCTGGAGTCCAGGCGTAGAACCCACCTGGAACGATGGGGAGCTGATCGGGCTGCGGTATGTACCTGAGCGCTAGGCAGGTGATCGGGACTAGCCCCGGTGTCGAGGCTCGATGATTGCCTACTACTTGCCCAGCACAATCAGCCATTCTTTCGGAATTTTCCTGAAGCCACCCTGCCCAAGGCCTTTTTATGATGCGATTTTTTAACCGCCCGGAAATCCCCTATGCGCGCTCAAGTCCAGAAATTCATCGTCCGTCTTCCCGATGACTTGCATGCGCAAGTCAAGCGCGTCGCCAGGCAGGAAAAC
>NZ_JBJJLO010000149.1:0-13093 GCF_046230915.1 Pseudomonas sp. KCJK8993 | reverse complement strand
GGACCGCCTTCCCTCGGCTCGATTGGGCCCCGCCAAGCCAATAAAAACCCCAACCCACAGCGCAAACCCCGCCGCGCCCTCCGGCCTGGAACTGAAGAATGTCATGTTCGGCCAGTCTTCCTTGCAGCCCGACAGCGACGACCGCCGCTTCATCGATCCGGCCTGGAGCCAGAACCCGCTCTACCGCCGCTACCTGCAAACCTACCTGGCGTGGCGCAAGGAGCTCCACGACTGGATCGGCAACAGCAGCCTGTCCGAACAGGACATCAGCCGTGGACATTTCGTGATCAACCTCTTGACCGAGGCCATGGCCCCGACCAACAGCGCGGCCAACCCCGCCGCGGTCAAGCGCTTCTTCGAGACCGGCGGCAAGAGCCTGCTGGACGGCCTGTCGCACCTGGCCAAGGACCTGGTGCACAACGGCGGCATGCCCAGCCAGGTCAACATGGATGCCTTCGAAGTGGGCAAGAACCTGGGCACCAGCGAAGGTGCCGTGGTGTTCCGCAACGATGTGCTGGAGCTGATCCAGTACCGGCCGATCACCGAGCAGGTGCATGAGCGCCCGCTGCTGGTGGTGCCACCACAGATCAACAAGTTCTACGTCTTCGACCTCAGCCCGGACAAGAGCCTGGCGCGCTTCTGCCTGCGCAACAACGTGCAGACCTTCATCGTCAGTTGGCGCAACCCCACCAAGGCCCAGCGCGAATGGGGCCTGTCCACCTACATCGAGGCCTTGAAGGAGGCGGTCGACGTGGTCACCGCCATCACTGGCAGCGAAGACGTGAACATGCTCGGTGCCTGCTCCGGCGGCATCACCTGCACCGCGCTGCTGGGGCACTACGCGGCACTGGGGCAGAAGAAGGTCAACGCCCTGACCCTGCTGGTCAGCGTGCTCGACACTACCGTGGATACCCAAGTGGCGCTGTTCGTCGACGAGCAGACCCTGGAGGCGGCCAAGCGCCACTCCTACCAGGCCGGCGTCCTCGAAGGCCGGGACATGGCCAAGGTCTTCGCCTGGATGCGCCCCAACGACCTGATCTGGAACTACTGGGTCAACAACTACCTGCTGGGCAACGAACCACCGGTATTCGACATCCTGTTCTGGAACAACGACACCACGCGCCTGCCCGCCGCCTTCCATGGCGACCTGATCGAAATGTTCAAGAACAACCCCCTGACTCGGGCCAATGCCCTGGAAGTGTGCGGCACGCCGATCGACTTGAAGCAGGTCACCGCCGACATTTTCTCCCTGGCGGGCACCAACGACCACATCACCCCCTGGAAGTCCTGCTACAAGTCGGCGCAACTCTTCGGCGGCCATGTGGAATTCGTGCTGTCCAGCAGCGGCCATATCCAGAGCATCCTCAACCCGCCGGGCAACCCCAAGGCGCGCTACATGACCAGCACCGAGATCCCGGAGTGCCCCGACCAGTGGCAAGAGAACTCGGTCAAGCACACCGACTCCTGGTGGCTGTACTGGCAGGCTTGGCAGGCAGAGCGCTCGGGGGATCTGAAGCCGGCGCCAAGCGTGCTGGGTAGCAAGAAATACGTGGCCGGCGAAGCTTCTCCGGGCACCTATGTGCACGAGCGCTGAACAGGCATCGAGCACGGCGGCTACCCAAGGTGCCGCCACGCCCTATTCTTGCTACGAGGCCTGGCCTCAGGAAATCCGGAAGGCGCCGGACCGGCGCCTCCAACGGTTCAATACACAGGGCTACGGCATGCCACATTCCTTCATCTTCCGCACCGTCGACCTGGATGGCCAGACCATCCGCACTGCGGTTCGCCCCGGCAAGCCGCACTTGACGCCGCTGCTGATCTTCAACGGCATCGGCGCCAACCTGGAGCTGGTGTTCCCTTTCGTCCAGGCCCTGGACCCGGATTTGGAGGTCATCGCCTTCGATGTCCCGGGCGTCGGCGGCTCGTCGACCCCGGCCCGGCCCTACCGCTTTCCGGGGCTGGCTAAGCTCACCGCGCGGATGCTCGATTACCTCGACTACGGCCAGGTCAGCGCCGTGGGCGTGTCCTGGGGGGGAGCCCTGGCCCAGCAGTTCGCCTACGACTATCCCGAGCGCTGCAAGAAGCTGGTGCTGGCCGCCACGGCCGCCGGCGCCTTCATGGTTCCCGGCAAGCCCAAGGTGTTGTGGATGATGGCCAGCCCACGGCGCTATGTGCAGCCCTCCCACGTCATGCGAATCGCACCGCTGATCTACGGTGGCGCCTTTCGCCGCGACCCGCACCTGGCGGCCGAGCACGCGGCGAAAGTACGCTCGGCGGGCAAGCTGGGCTACTACTGGCAGCTGTTCGCCGGAGTGGGCTGGACCAGCATCCACTGGCTGCACAAGATCCACCAGCCGACCCTGGTCCTGGCCGGCGACGACGACCCGCTGATCCCCCTGATCAACATGCGCATGCTGGCCTGGCGCATCCCCAACGCCCAGCTGCACATCATCGATGACGGCCACCTGTTCCTCATCACCCGGGCCGAAGCCGTCGCCCCGATCATCATGAAGTTCCTCCAGGAGGAGCGACAACGCGCCGTGATGCACCCGCATCCGCTGCCCGCGCACCCCACCAAGTAAAACATTTCCATCGACGGGACCGCCGCGCGCAAGAAGGGCCAAGACCGACTAAGGTATCTGTCTTGAATTGGTCTGCTTGTTAGTGGTTTGACGAAGGAGTGTTGACTCATGCAAGACAAACCTGCACAGGGCTCGCTGCCCGCCCCTGCGACCTACATCACAGCACAGAGCGCGATCACGGGCCTGCGGGGGCGGGACTTGCTCTCCACCCTGCGCATCCTGACTACCCACAGCCTGCGCAACCCGCTGCATAGCATTCGCCATACCCTGGCCCTGGGCAGCCAACTGGGCCGGGTGCTGCTGGGCGAGACGCTGCACAAGCCCAGCCCCAAGGACAGCCGTTTCGCCGACCCGGCCTGGAGCCTCAATCCCTTCTACAAGCGAGGCCTGCAGGCTTACCTGAGCTGGCAGAAGCAGGTACGGGACTGGATCGATGACAGCGGCATGGAGGAGGACGACCGGGCCCGCGCGCACTTCGTCTTCTCGCTGGTCAACGACGCGGTATCGCCGTCCAACACCCTGCTCAATCCGTTGGCGGTCAAGGAGATCTTCAACACCGGCGGCAACAGCGTGGTGCGCGGCATCAGCAACCTGGTGGACGACCTGCTGCACAACAACGGGCTGCCCAGCCAGGTCACCAAGCACGCCTTCGAGGTCGGCAGGAACCTGGCCGTCACCCCGGGCTCGGTGGTGTTTCGCAACGAACTGCTGGAGCTGATCCAGTACAGCCCCATGAGCGAGAAGCAGTACGCCAAGCCCTTGCTGATCGTGCCGCCACAGATCAACAAGTACTACATCTTCGACCTCAGCCCGGCCAACAGCTTCGTCCAATACTGTTTGAAGAACGGCCTCCAGGTGTTCATGGTCAGTTGGCGCAATCCGGATGTGCGCCATCGCGAATGGGGTCTCTCGAGCTATGTCGAGGCCGTCGAGGAGGCCATGAATGTCACTCGCTCCATCACCGGCAGTCGCGATGTGAACCTGATGGGCGCCTGCGCCGGCGGCCTGACCATCGCCGCCCTGCAGGGCCACCTGCAAGCCAAGCGGCAACTGCGCCGGGTCTCCAGCGCCACCTACCTGGTGAGCCTGCTGGACAGTCAACTGGACAGTCCGGCCACCCTGTTCGCCGACGAGAAGACCCTGGAAGCGGCCAAGCGCCGTTCCTACCAGCAAGGCGTTCTGGATGGTCGCGACATGGCCAGGGTATTCGCCTGGATGCGGCCCAACGACCTGATCTGGAACTACTGGATCAACAACTACCTGCTGGGCAAGGAGCCGCCGGTCTTCGACATCCTTTATTGGAACAACGACAGCACCCGGCTACCGGCAGCCCTGCACGGCGACCTGCTGGACTTCTTCAAGCACAACCCGATGAGCCACGAAGGTGGCCTGGAGGTATGCGGCACGCCAATCGACCTGCAAAAGGTCACGGTGGACAGCTTCAGCGTGGCCGGGATCAACGACCACATCACCCCATGGGACGCGGTGTACCGCTCGACCCTGCTGCTGGGTGGCGAGCGCCGCTTCGTGCTGTCCAACAGCGGGCACGTCCAGAGCATCCTCAACCCGCCAGGCAACCCCAAGGCCAACTACGTGGAGAACCCCAAGCTCAGCAGCGACCCCCGGGCCTGGTACTACGATGCCAAGCATGTCGATGGCAGTTGGTGGAGCCAGTGGCTGGCCTGGATCCAGGAACGCTCCGGAGCGCAACGGGACACCCTGACCGCCCTCGGCAGCCAGAACTATCCACCGATGGAGGCCGCACCCGGCACCTATGTGCGCGTGCGCTGAAAATACCCTTGCCCAGCGGCGGCCATCGCCGCGCCCTCAATGGACCGACAAGAAGTCAGGATGAAGACCCGCGACCGGATACTCGAATGTGCCTTGCAGCTGTTCAACCAGAAGGGCGAGCCCAATGTCTCCACCATGGAGGTGGCCAATGAAATGGGGATCAGCCCCGGCAACCTCTATTACCACTTCCATGGCAAGGAGCCGTTGGTCCTCGGTCTTTTCGAGCGCTTCCAGAACGAGCTGACACCGCTTTTGGATCCACCCTCCGACGCCCAGCTGGCACCGGAAGACTACTGGCTGTTCCTGCACCTGATCGTCGAGCGCCTGGCCCACTACCGCTTCCTGTTCCAGGACCTGTCCAACCTGGCCGGCCGCCTGCCGAAGCTGGCCAAGGGCATCCGTAACCTGCTCAACGCCCTCAAGCGCACGCTCGCGGCGCTGTTGGCAAGGCTCAAGACCATGGGACAACTGGTCAGCGGTACCCAGGCCCTGGGTCAATTGGTGGAACAGATCACCATGACCTTGCTGTTCTCCCTGGATTACCAGCGGATTCTCGATCGTGAAGGGGAAGTGCGCCTGGTGGTCTACCAGATCATGATGCTGGTGGCGCCGCACCTGCTGCCGCCCGCCAAGCTGGCCACCGAACAAATGGCCCTGCGCTACCTGGACGAGCATCCGTAGCGGAATGCCGAGCGCCCATGAAAAACGCCCGGTCATTAGAGGCCGGGCGTGTTCGTCTGCCTGAGAGAATCAGGACTGGCTGCTGGGCGCCGCCGGGGTCGAGGTAGCGGCCGGGCTGGAAGCCGGAGCCGGCGCTGCGACGGAGTTCGCAGAGCTGGCCGGGGCTGCCGGGGCCGCCGTTGCAGGCTTGGCGGCGACGGCTGGCTTGGCTGCTGGCTTCTTGGCAGCGGGCTTCTTCGCCACGGCCGGCTTCGCAGCTGGCTTGGCGGCTGGCTTGGCCGCTGCGGTTTTCGCCGCAGGTTTGGCGGCTGTCTTGGCCGCAGGTTTTGCCGCAACAGGCTTGGCTGCCGGTTTGGCCGCAGGCTTGGCAGCTGCGGTCTTGGCAGCGGGCTTGGCGGCCGGTTTCGCAGCGGCCTTGGCTGCCGGCTTGGCGGCTGGCTTGGCCAGGGGTTTGGCCGCAGGCTTGGCGGCAGCGGTCTTGGCCGCGACCGGCGCAACCTTGGCACCTGTGAGTTTCTCGATCTGCTTGGTCAGGGTATCGACCTTGTCGTGCAGCGCCTTCACTTCATTGCGGCTCGGTACGCCGAGGCGCGAAATGGCGCTGTTCAGGCGCTTGTCGAAAGCCCCTTCCAGCTCATCCCACTTGCCCAGCGCGCGGTCCTTGACGTCGCTGATGCGCGACTTGGCCGAGTTCGCGGAGTCTTTGGCTGCGTCGACTTTCTTACCGACCACACTCTTGGTCAGCTTCTCGGCTTTCTCGCCATCCTTGACCAAGGATTCGAAAAGCTTGCTGCCGTCAGAGTCGATTTTCGAGTACACGCCTAAACCAGCAAGCCAAATTTTACGGGAGTACTCTTCGACTTTCCCGATCCACGAGCTGCCTTCTTTTTCAGTATTCTTTTTACCAGCCATCCCGTTCTCCTTAATGTTTACGCGCGACACGTTCGAGCAGTGCGGTCAGCTCATCGAGCTTAGCAGAGAGTGTCTCAACGTCATGTTTAGACGGAATGCCGATACGATTCAAGGCACTGGCGACGCGCGTATCAAAAGCCTTCTCGACTTTATCCAGTTGCACTTCGACCCGGCCTCTAAGAGTAGTGACATCCCCTTTGACGCTATCGATCTGACTGTTGGCCGCCTCAAGTTGTTCAGTCACAACTTTTTTGCCTTTCTTTTCAACGGATTGACCAGCCTTGATCAACTCCTGGAAGTAATCGCTACCTTCCTGGCCAACTTTGGCATAGGCACCCAGACCCGCCAGCCAGATCTTGCGAGCATAGGATTTGACTTCGCTCAGAGCAGTCGATTGAGCATCAACTTTTTTCTTAAGGATTACTTTGGCCATGGTGCACCTCATGCGCAGAAGGTTTGAGGAACTGTCCTCGGGAAGAGGACTTGAGGCACAACCTAGAGAGAAAAATTAGAATCGGCACCCTAACGAATGCAATAAAACAATGATCGCCCAGTTATGGGCCGGCTTGCCGGTGATCGCTCTCGAGCACCCTTGCAGTGCCCCGCGACTCACCGGCAAACCCCGCCAGGCGGCGTGCCGGTCCGGCATCAGGCCAGGGCCTTGTCCAGGGCCTTTTCGATCTCCGCCTTGATGGTGCCGCTCATGGCCGACATCAGCATGCCCAGTTCCACGTCGATGCGGATCGACTCATCGCCCACATGCACCGCGCCCTTGACCCCGGAGCGCTTGAGATTCAGCGTATCCCCCGCCCAGTGCGGTTCCAGGCCGTATTGATCGGCAAGTTTCTGCGCCAGTTTATCGGCCTTCTCACGGGCAACCTGCTTACCCAGGCCATGGGCACGTTCAACACTAATACGGGCCATCTAAGGACTCCTGCTGTTTCGGGACTTGCCTGAAACATCTTGACCCTATGTGCGTCAAAACGTCCCGGCGTATGGCTATCTTACATTCAGCCTTGCCAAGACAAAGACCGCCACCGGCATTAGAATGTCCCGCATTCTCTTTTGGTGACAGCGATATGACTGACCAGCGCAAAGGCAGCGATGCCGAACCCACCACTCACTTCGGCTTCAAGAACGTTCCCGAGAGCCAGAAAGCGGTAAAAGTCGCCGAGGTGTTCCACTCGGTGGCGGCCAAGTACGACCTGATGAACGATGTGCTGTCCGGTGGCATGCACCGCCTGTGGAAGCGCTTCACCATCGAGCTGTCGGGCGTTCGCCCCGGCAACCGCGTGCTGGACATCGCCGGCGGCACCGGCGACCTGACCAAGCGGTTTTCCCACCTGGTGGGCCCTACCGGCCAAGTCGTCCTGGCGGACATCAACGAATCCATGCTCAAGGTCGGCCGTGACCGCTTGCTGGACCTGGGCGTGGCGGGCAACGTCGAGTTCGTCCAGGCCGACGCGGAAAAACTGCCCTTCCCGGACAACCATTTCGACTGCGTGACCATCGCCTTCGGCCTGCGCAACGTGACCCACAAGGAAGACGCCCTGCGCTCGATGCTGCGGGTACTCAAGCCCGGTGGCCGGCTGCTGGTGCTGGAGTTCTCCAAGCCGACCAACACGCTGATGTCCAAGGTCTACGACGCCTATTCGTTCGCCTTCATGCCCCTGGCCGGCAAGCTGATCACCAACGACTCGGAAAGCTATCGCTACCTGGCCGAGTCGATCCGCATGCACCCGAACCAGGAAACCCTGAAGTCGATGATGGTCGAGGCCGGCTTCGACCGGGTGACCTACCACAACATGACCGCAGGCATCGTCGCCCTGCACCGCGGCATCAAGCCCTGATGTTGCTCAGCGGCCTGCTCGCCAGCGTCGAGACCGGCATCAATCGGGTGCTGCGCCTGGACAGCACGGCGTTGCCGCGCCTGCAGCATCTGGGCGGCAAGGTGATCGCCGTGGACTGCCAGGCTCCGGCGCTGCGGCTGTTCATCCTGCCCAGCGACGAAGGCCTGATGCTGGCCTCTCAGTGGGCCGCCGATCCTGACTGCATCCTGCGCGCACCGGCGGCGAGCCTGGCGCGCCTGGCCCTGAGCAAGGACAAGACCGGCGTCCTGCATGGCCCGCAAGTGGAACTCGAAGGCGACAGCGGCGTGCTGCTGGACCTGGCGGCGGTCCTCCAGGACCTGGAGCTGGACTGGGAGTACGAACTCTCGCGCTGGCTCGGCCCGGTGGCCACCCAGCTGTTCAGCGGCCACGTACGCAGCCGCGCACGCTGGTACCAGCAGGGATTCGCCAGCCTCAACCAGAGCCTGGCCGAATTCCTCGCCGAAGAATCCCGGGCCCTGGTGGGCCTGCATGAAGCCGAGGCGCGCTTTCGCGAACTGGACCAGGCCAAACTCGACCTGGAACGTCTAGAGGCGCGTGTCGAGCGCCTTTCCCGATCCCCTGACCCAAGCGATAACGCATGAAGCTGCTTGCCGTCCGCCGTCTGTTGCGCATCCAGCGCGTCGTGATCCGCTACCGCCTCGATGACCTGCTGTTCGCCCTGCCCCTGCCCTGGTTTCTCCTGGCCTTGCGCTTCGCCCTGCCCTGGCGCTGGTTTGCGCGCAAGCCGCTGGACTTGAGCCGTGGCGCACGCCTGCGCCTGGCATTGCAGGACCTGGGGCCGATCTTCATCAAGTTCGGGCAGATCTTGTCCACCCGCCGTGACCTGCTGCCGGAAGACATCGCCGACGAACTGATGCTGCTGCAGGACCGGGTGCCGCCGTTCGACTCGAAAAAGTCCGTGGCCCTGATCGAAGAGCAGCTGGGCAAGAAGATCAGCGATGTGTTCAGCCGCTTCGACATCGAGCCCCTGGCCTCGGCCTCGGTGGCCCAGGTGCATGCCGCCAAGCTCAAGACCGGCGAGGAAGTGGTGGTCAAGGTGATCCGCCCGGGGCTCAAGCCGGTCATCGCCCAGGACCTGGCGTGGCTGTTCATCCTCGCCCGCGCCGCGGAGAAGGTCTCCGCCGACGCCCGCCTGCTGCACCCGGTGGATGTGGTCAGCGACTACGAGAAGACCATCTACGACGAGCTCGACCTGCTGCGCGAGGCGGCCAACGCCAGCCAGCTCAAGCGCAACTTCGAAGGCTCGCCACTGCTCTACGTACCCCAGGTCTACTGGGACTGGTGCCGGCCGAAGGTGCTGGTGATGGAACGCATCTACGGGATCCAGGTCACCGACCTCGCGACCCTGGCCGACCAGCGCACCGACATGAAGATGCTCGCCGAGCGTGGCGTGGAGATCTTCTTCACCCAGGTGTTCCGCGACAGCTTCTTCCACGCCGACATGCACCCGGGCAACATCTTCGTCAGCACCGTGCAGCCCTGGAGCCCGCAGTACATCGCCATCGACTGCGGCATCGTCGGCAGCCTCACCCCGCAAGACCAGGACTACCTGGCGCGCAACCTGTTCGCCTTCTTCAAGCGTGACTATCGCCGTGTGGCCCAGTTGCACATCGACTCGGGCTGGGTCCCTGCGGAAACCAAGCTCAACGAGTTCGAAGCGGCGATCCGTACGGTCTGCGAACCGATCTTCGAAAAACCGTTGAAGGATATTTCCTTCGGCCAAGTACTGATGCGCCTGTTCCAGACCGCCCGGCGCTTCAACATGGAAGTCCAGCCGCAACTGGTGCTGCTGCAGAAAACCCTGCTCAACATCGAGGGCCTGGGGCGCCAGCTGTATCCGGAGCTGGACCTGTGGAACACCGCGCAACCCTTCCTCGAGCGCTGGATGCGCGAGCGGGTCAGCCCCAAGGCAGTACTGGGCAATATCCACAGCCAGATCGAACAGGTGCCGCACCTGGCCAACATGGCCCGCGACCTGCTCGAGCGCATGTCGCAGCCCCATGCCGCCGATCCTCCTGCCCCCTGGCAGCGACGCAAGGACGACTGGTTCCTGCGCCTGCTGGGTACCGCTCACCTGGGCGGCGGCGCAATCCTGGCCGCCGGTGGCCCGCTGCACGAACTGGGGCATTGGCCCGCCGGCATCATGATCGCGGTGGGTCTGTATCTGATCGTGCGCCGATAGCCAGTGGCGCGGCCTGCTGGCAAACTGTCGAAATCGCCGAGGCGCCACCAGCGGGTCGAGCCCGGTTGTCGGAGTCGAAAATGAAAGATTGGCTGGACCAGATCAAATGGGATGAGCATGGCCTGGTGCCGGCCATCGCCCAGGATCACAAGACCGGGCGCGTGCTGATGATGGCCTGGATGAACCGCGAAGCACTGAGCCTGACCGCCGCCGAGCAGCGTGCCATCTACTGGTCACGTTCGCGTGGCAAGCTATGGCGCAAGGGCGAGGAGTCCGGGCATGTGCAGAAGCTCCATGAAATGCGCCTGGACTGCGATGCCGACGTGATCATCCTGATGGTCGAGCAGATCGGCGACATTGCCTGCCATACCGGCCGCCACAGCTGTTTCTACCGCGTCTATGAAGATGGCGAGTGGAAAACCGTCGAACCGGTCCTCAAGGACCCGCACGCGATTTATTCTGCAGGACACTGACATGAGCGATACCCTCACCCGCCTGGCCCAAGTGCTGGAGGAGCGCAAGAACGCCGCCGCCGACAGTTCCTACGTGGCCAGCCTGTATCACAAGGGCCTGAACAAGATCCTGGAGAAAGTCGGCGAAGAATCGGTGGAAACCATCATCGCCGCCAAGGACGCCGCCACCAGCGGCGACTGCAGCGATGTGATCTACGAAACCGCGGACCTGTGGTTCCATACCCTGGTCATGCTCGCGCAACTGGGGCAGCATCCCCAGGCCGTGCTCGATGAGCTGGACCGCCGTTTCGGCCTGTCCGGACACGCCGAGAAAGCCTCGCGTCCGTCCGCCTGAACATTTTTCTAAGAGGAAACGCAGCATGGGCATTTTTGACTGGAAACACTGGATCGTCATCCTGGTGGTCGTGGTACTGGTATTCGGCACCAAGAAGCTCAAGAACCTGGGCACCGATGTCGGCGAATCGATCAAGGGCTTTCGCAAGGCCATGAACGACGACGAGAAGCCAGCCGACCCCGTGGTTCCTCCCGCCGCACAAGCTGCCCAGCCGGCCCAGCCACAACAGGGCGCGCCGCTGAACCAGCCGCACACCATCGATGTGCAGGCGCAGAAAGTCGAAGAGCCGACCCGCAAAGACTCGTGAGCACTGACTAATGTTTGGTATCAGCTTCTCTGAACTGCTGCTGGTGGGCCTGGTGGCCCTGCTGGTGCTCGGCCCCGAGCGCCTGCCCGGCGCTGCGCGCACCGCCGGCCTCTGGGTCGGGCGCCTCAAGCGCAGCTTCAACGCGATAAAACAGGAAGTTGAACGTGAAATCGGCGCCGACGAGATCCGTCGGCAGCTGCACAACGAGCACATCCTGTCGCTGGAACAGGAAGCGCGGAAAATCCTCGCCCCGCCCCAGCAACAGCCTGCGCCCGTGGAGCCGGTAGCCCAACAGCCCGTGCCAACCCCAGCAGCGGCGCCGACCGCCGAAGCCACGGCGCCGGCCGCACCACTGCCGTGCGCAGAGTCTGCAACCCCAGCGGCAACGGCCGCCCCCCAGGCTCCCCAAGACCCTACTTTGCCGCCGCGAGCACCATGAGCGATATTCCAGAGAACGACCAACACATGCCGCTGGTATCGCACCTCACCGAGCTGCGGACCCGCCTGCTGCGCTGCGTAGCGGCGATCTTCATCATCTTCGCCGGGTTGTTCGCCTTCACCCAGCAGATCTACACCATCGTCTCCACGCCACTGCGCCAGTACCTGCCGGCCGGCGCGACGATGATCGCCACCGACGTCGCCTCGCCGTTCCTCACGCCATTGAAGCTGACCATGATGGTCTCGCTGTTCCTGGCGATCCCGGTGATCCTGCACCAGATCTGGGGGTTCATCGCCCCAGGCCTGTACAAGCATGAGAAGCGGATCGCCGTGCCGCTGCTGGTGTCGAGCATCCTGCTGTTCTACGTGGGCATGGCGTTCGCCTATTTCCTGGTGTTCCCGCTGATCTTCAAGTTCTTCGCCGCCGCCACCCCCGCCGGCGTGGAAATGATGACCGACATCACCAGCTACCTCGATTTCGTCATGACCCTGTTCTTCGCCTTCGGCGTGGCCTTCGAGATCCCGGTGGCCGTGGTGCTGCTGGTATGGATCGGCGTGGTCAACGTGGAATACCTGAAGAAGATCCGTCCCTACGTGATCATCGGTTGCTTCGTGGTGGGCATGATCCTCACCCCGCCCGACATCTTCTCCCAGACCTTGCTGGCCGTGCCCATGTGGCTGCTGTTCGAGATCGGCGTGCTGTTCGGCGGGCTGATCAGCAAGCGTGGCGAGCATCCGGACGACACCCCGGCCGACGACCACAACGACCAGCCGCCAGCGACCCAAGCGTGAACCTGCTGCTGCTCGAGGAGGCCGACTTCATCGCGGCCGACCGTGTTGTGCTGCGCGACCGGCGCCTGGTCCACATGCAGGAGGTGCACCGCGTGGCGGTGGGCGACAGCCTGCGGGTGGGCCGTATCGGCGGCTTGATGGGCAGCGCCCGGGTGCTGCGCCTGGAAGCCGCCGAAGCCGAGCTTCAAGTGACCCTGGAGCAAGCGCCGCCGGCCAAGCTGCCGCTGACCCTGGTCCTGGCCCTGCCCCGGCCGAAGATGCTGCGCCGAGTGTTGCAGACCGTGGCCGCCATGGGCGTGCCCCGGCTGGTGCTGGTCAATAGCTACCGGGTGGAAAAAAGCTTCTGGCAAACGCCCTTCCTCGACCCCGAGGCCATCCGTGAACAACTGGTGCTGGGGCTGGAGCAGGCCCGCGATAGCATCCTGCCGGAGGTGGTCATCGAAAAACGCTTCAAGCCCTTCGTCGAAGACCGCCTGCCTGCCCTGAGTGTCGACACTCTGGGCCTGGTGGGCCATCCCGGCCCGTATCCGCCCTGCCCGCGCAACCTGGACCAGCCAGTGACCCTGGCCATCGGCCCCGAAGGCGGCTGGATCCCTTACGAGATCGACCTGCTGGGCAAGGCCGGCCTGCAACCGGTGCAGCTGGGCGAGCGTATCCTGCGGGTCGAGACGGCTGTCACCGCGCTGTTGTCCCGCCTGTTCTGACCCTC